>JANNKI010000314.1:0-8428 GCA_031396225.1 bacterium
CGTGGCGCACGACTTGTCGGTGGTGGAGCACATCAGCACGCGCGTCGCCGTGATGTACCTCGGCCGCATCGTCGAGCTGGCCGACCGCGAGACGCTCTATCGCGACGCGCGCCACCCCTACACGCGGTCGCTCCTGTCCGCGGTGCCGGTGCCCGATCCCGACCGGCGCTCCCAGCGCATCGTCTTGAAGGGCGACGTGCCGAGCCCGGCCCGTCCGCCCTCGGGGTGCCGCTTCCATCCTCGCTGCCCGCTCGCGGCGGAGCGAGGAGAACTGGCGCGCTGTTCGAGCGAAGATCCCGTGCTGCGCGAGATCTCGCCGGGGCACTGGGCGGCCTGCCACTTCGCCTGATCCCGCGCTTGCGGGCGCGAACCTGGGCGATTCGCCCCGAATCGTGGGGCACAGCGGGCGAAGCGCCCCAGCCGTGCAACGCCATCGCGTGCCGGACGCAACGACGGCGCGAGTGTCGTGCCGCAGGGACCCACGGAATCGCTGCATGCGGTACGCATTCGCAGCGACATGCGGGGAGTGCCGGACGTTTCGCGAGGTTGGCATCCCGATTGCGTTGACAGGGAAGTGAGCCTGCGCGCGGCGCCCACACACGGCCGCGCGCGGCGAACACTTGAAGGTGTGCTCCCTGTCCTCCTCGTGCTTGGCGGTCTGTGGGCTGATCCCCCTATCGCGAGCGAAGGAGTCTTACGGACATGCACACGGTTGGTACGGGGAGCGTTCTGTAGGGCCCTGGAACTGGCGGCGCCATAGCCACCGTGCTCGACTCGCGCGTCCGCACGCCGGGGCCCATGAATCTCACCGCCCTCACGCCTCGAGCGTGGGGGCGGTTCTGGCTTGGGAGTCTCGCGGCCTCCGACCGCGGCGGGCTCGCGCGGTGGTTCCGACTTTCACAGCCACTGGCCGCGGGGGCGGCGTGTGGGTGTCGCGCCGCGAAGAGCAGGCGGAAGGCGTCGTCGGCGTTGACCCGCGCGCCATGGGGGGGTAGCTTCCGCGGGCTGCCCGCGCGGCCGATCGCGCGGGAGGGCGCTGGACGCGAATGGAGGCGCATGGACCCCGCCCCGACGGGACGCTCGCTGGGACTGGTCGAGACGCACGGCTGGATCGCCGCGGTGGAAGCCGCGGACGCGATGACCAAGTCTGCCCGCGTCACGATCACTCGCTACGAGGTCACGCGCGGGGCGCTGGTCACGATCCTGGTCCGCGGCGAACTCGCCGAAGTCGAGGCCGCCGTGGCCGCGGGCTCCGCCGCCGCCGCCGCCATCGGCGAACTTCGCCGGGGGCACGTCATCCCGCGACCAGCGCCCGAACTTGAATCCGTGATCCTGACGCGGCGCCAGTCGGCGCCCTGACCGCTTCACCCTTTGCGGAGGATGCGATGCAGGAAGAGGCTCTGGGCTTGATCGAGACGCGTGGTTTCGTGGCGATGGTCGAGGCGTCCGACGGCATGGTGAAGGCGGCGCGCGTGACGCTCGTGCACTACGAGAAGATCGGCGGCGGCTACGTCACCACCGTCGTGCGCGGGGACGTCGCCGCGGTGCGAGCGGCCACGGAGGCCGGCGCCGCGGCCGCGGCGAAGGTGGGCGAGGTGGTGTCGGTGCACGTCATCCCGCGGCCGCACAGCCAGCTCGAGGACGCGCTGCCCATCCGCCGTCCCGAGACCGCCGGCAAGAAGTAGCCATGATCCTCGCCAAGGTGCTGGGCACCGTGGTGAGCACGCGCAAGGACCCCGGACTCTCGGGGCTCAAGCTGCTGCTCGCCCGCGAGGTGGATGCCGCGTTCAAGCCCGCGGGCAACCAGGTCGTGGCCGTGGATGCCGTCGGCGCCGGTGAAGGCGAACTGGTGCTGATCGCGGCGGGCTCCTCGGCGCGCCTTACAGAGGCCACGAAGGACCGTCCGGTGGATCACGTCATCTGCGGCATCGTCGATGTCGTCGAGGTCGAAGGCCGCGAGGCCTATCTGAAGAGCGCGGGGCTGCCCGCGTGAACGACCGGTGAGCCTGGACCCCGCGCGCATCGGCGCCATCGTGGCCGAGGTGCTGGAGCGTCTCGAGCGCGACCCGGCCGACCCGGCGGCGGCGCGCCCCCTGGGCATCCATGTCTCGCTCGATGATGCCGTCGCCGCGGCCCGGCGCTCATTCGAGGCGTGGCGCGACACGCCGCTCGAGGTGCGCGGTCGCGTCATCGCGTGCATTCGCGACACGCTGCTCGCCAGCCTGGAGCCGCTGTCGAAGCTGGCGGTGGAGGAGACCGGGTTCGGGCGCGTCGAGGACAAGATCCTGAAGAACCGGTTGGTGGCCGAGAAGACCCCGGGCACTGAAGACCTGGAGCCCGTGGCGTGGACAGGCGACCACGGCCTCACGCTGCTCGAGCGCGCGCCGTACGGCGTGATCGCGGTGATCACCCCGGTGACGAACCCGAGCGAGACCATCATCAACAATGGCATCTCGATGATCGCCGGTGGGAATACCTGCGTGTTCTGCCCGCATCCCAATGCGCGACGCGTGTCGGTGCTGACGATCGACCTCATGAATCGCGCCGCCCGTCGCGGCGGGGCGCGCGAGCCGCTGTTCCACTCGGTGGCCGAGCCCACGCTGGACGTGGCGAAGGCGCTGTTGCGCTACCAGGGGATCCGCCTCAACGTCGTCACCGGCGGGCCCGGGGTGGTGAAGGAAGCGCTCGATGCCGGCAAGAAGGCCATCACGGCCGGGCCCGGAAATCCGCCGTCGGTGGTGGATGAGACCGCGGACCTCGAGAAGGCGGCACGCGACCTCGTCATGGGTGCCTCGCTCGACAACAATATCGTCTGCACCGACGAGAAAGAGGTGGTCTGCGTCTCGATCGTCGCCGACCGACTCAAAGAGTGCATGTCCCGCTCGGGCGCGATCGTGCTCGCGGCCCACCAGACCGAGCAGTTGAAGCGGCTGATCCTCGAGACCGACAAGGGGCCGCGCAAGCACGGCGCGATCAACCGGAAGTACGTCGGCAAGGACGCGGCGGTCATCCTGCGCGACGCCGGCATCTCGTGCGGACCAGACAAGCGCCTCGCCGTGTGCGAAGTGGACGCGGACCACGCGTTCCTGTGGACCGAACTGATGATGCCGGTCCTGCCGTTGGTGCGCGTGCGGCACGTGGACGACGCCATCGACTTCGCGGTCGAGGTGGAACACGGCTACCGCCACACCGCCTCCATGCACTCGCGCAACATCGACAAACTCCACCGCATGGCGCGGGCGTGCGACTGCTCGATCTTTGTAAAGAACGGCCCGAACGCCGCGGGGCTCGGCTGGAATGGCGAGGGTCCCACCAGCTTCACCATCGCCAGCCCGACGGGTGAGGGCATGACGACCGCGCGCAGCTTCACGCGCATTCGCCGCTGCACGCTCGTGGACCGGTTCCGCATCGTATGAACCCAGTCGCCATCGCCGCGCTCGAGACGTCGAGCATCGCGCAGGGGATCGTCACCGCAGACGCGATGGTGAAGGAGGCCGAGGTCCTCGTGCTCGAGGCGACGGTGCTCTCGCCGGGGCGCTACTGGATCGTGGTGGGTGGTGACGTGGCGCCCGTGCGCGCGGCCCATCGCCGCGGCGTCGAGGTGGCCGCGGACACGCTCCTGGACCAGCTCTTCATCCCGCAGTTGCACGACGGCGTGCTGCCCGCGCTGCGCGGTGTGGTGGGCCCGAGTGACGACGACGCCGTGGGCATCATCGAGACGCTCACCGCCGCCTCGGCGATCGTGGCGGCCGACGTGGCCGCCAAGACCGCCCGCATCGTGGTGCGCGACCTGCGCCTCGCCAACGGCATCGGCGGCAAGGGTGTCGTGGTGCTGTCGGGGGTACTTCCCGACGTGCAGGCCGCGGTGGAGGAGGGTCGCGCCGAGGCCCGTCGGCGCGGATTGCTCGCGCGCGCGGTGGTGATCCCGCGCATGGACGCCCGGCTCCGCGCGCGGATCGTCTGATGCTGTTCGCGCGCGTGGTGGGGACCGTCGTCTGCACCGAGAAGGTGCCGTCGTGGCGCGGCCAACGGATCCTTCTGCTCGAGACCACCGATCCCGCGGGGGCACCCACGGGTGGGCGGCCGTGGACTGCGATCGACCTGGTCTCGGCCGCGCCGGGGCAGCGCGTGTTCGTGGTGCGTGGGCGCGAGGCCGCGGTTGCACTCGCGAATCCCGAGAACCCAGCGGACGCCGCCATCGTGGGGCTGATCGACCACGTCCACGAGGACACGTCCGAGGGGCGAGACTGATGTTCCTGGCGCGGGTCACGGGCGAGGTGGTGGCCACCATCAAGCACGCGCACCTCGTCGGCCAGAGGCTCCTGCTCGTCGCTCCAGAACGCACGCCGGGCCGCCCCGTGCTGCCCTCGGTGATCGCCGTGGACACGGTGGACGCCGGCGTGGGCGACCGCGTGCTGGTGGCCGACGAGGGCAACGCCGCGGCCCAGGTGCTGGGGCTGCCTCGCGGCCCGGTACGCACGGTCGTGGTGGGTGTTGTGGACGCCGTGGACGGCCCCCTCGAGCCCCCCTCGGGCCGCCGCCCTTGAGCGAAAGCCTCCGGGCGCTTATGTTTGCGCGGATTCAGGGTCAGGGGGCTCGTCTTGCCGCTCTATGAGTACGGGTGCCCGGCTTGCCGCCAAACATGGGAGTCGCTTCAGGACCGCTGGGATTCACCCGCTCCGGCCTGTCCGGCCTGCGGAGCCACCCGGTCCAAGCGCAAGCCCAGCACGTTCGCCGTCGTCGCAACGCCCGCGAGCGGTTCGCGTTCCGCTGCCGGGCCGTGTGGCTCGGACGATTGCGCGTGCCGCAGGGCAGGGGACCAGTCATGAAGACGACCAACCGGGAGGACGCACGATGACCAAGGCGGACCTGGTGGAAGAGATCGCCGCGACCACGGGGGTCTCGAGGAATCACACGGCCGTGATCATCGACGGCATGTTGGACGCCGTCTGCCGCGCGCTCAGCGAGGGCAAGCACCTCGAGATCCGCGGCTTCGGGACATTCAAGGTGCGCGAGCGCCGTGCGCGGCGCGCGCGCAATCCTCGCAGCGGCACCGAGGTGCAGGTGCCCGCGAAGCTGGTGCCGGTGTTCAAGCCCAGCAAGGAACTCAAGGCCCAGGTCCTCGAGACCCCGGCCACGACGACGAGCGGATCGGTCGCCTGACCGTCCGCCCACCAGCTACCGAGGAAAGGAGACCGGATGGGTTCGGGGAAGAAGCGGAAACGTAAAAAGATCGCGACGCACAAGCGGAAGAAGCGCCTCCGGAAGAATCGTCATAAGAAGCGCATCCGCTGAGCGTCCCGCTCGGGACCCCGATGCCATCCGTCGCCTCATCGGCCGTGCGCACTTTGCGCGCGGCCGATGGAGCTTCGATCCCGCACGTCGCGGTCCGGGCGTGCGGGAACTTGTCTGTCGCGGGAAGCTCGTTCCCGAGGACGGCGACTGGGTCGTGGCCGAGATGCCGTGGGAGGGCGCGGCCCGACTGATCGAGGTGCTGGGCGCGGAGGACCGGCCGGAATGGGATGACGCCGCCGTGGCGTCACAGTTCCGGCTGCGCGTGCACTTCCCGCCCGAAGCCGAGGCCGAGGCGGCGCGTCACGGCGAGCCGGAGGCTCGCGATCTGCTGCATCGGGAGAACCGCCGCGACGACGTCGTGGTGACGATCGACCCCGAGGACGCGCGCGACCACGATGACGCGCTGGGTGTGCGTTCGCTCCCGGGCGGCCGGTTCGAGGTGGGCATCCACATCGCCGACGTGTCCTGGTATGTGCGTCCCGGGAGCGCGCTCGACGTCGAGGCACGGGCCAGGGGCAGCAGCTGCTACCTGCCCGGCGGCGTGGTGCCCATGCTCCCCGAGCGGCTGTCCGGGGACCTGTGCTCGTTGCGCGAAGGGGTGGACCGTCTCGCACTGTCGGTGCTCGTGGAACTCGATGCGCGCGGCACGCTCCACCAGTATCGCTTCGCCGCCACCGTGATCCGCAGCCGCGCACGGCTCTCCTACGAGCAGGTGCAGCGCTCGCTCGACGGCGACGAAACGCTGCCGGGCGCGCTCCAGGCTCCGGTCGAGGAGCTCATGCGATTGGCCCGTGCGCTTCGGGCACGGCGTTTTGCGGTGGGGGCGCTCCAGATCGAGTCCACCGAGGTGAAAGCTGTGCTCGACCCTCAGGGCGGGACCGTCGCCATGGTGCGCCGGCCGCACCTCGAGAGTCACGAACTGGTGGAGGAGTTCATGCTGCTCGCCAATCGGTGCGTGGGCGAGGCCGCGTCCGTGCGCGGTAGCGGCGTGCTGTGGAGGGTGCACGAGCCGCCGCTTGGGCGGAAGCTCGCCGAGCTGGACGAGGTGCTGCGCGTCTTGGGGCTTCCGCGCCTGGGCCACGTGGGCGAGCCCCACAAGGCGCTCCAGGCGCTGCTCGCCGTGCCCATCGATCCGGCGCGAAAACGCATCGTGCATCGGTTGGCGCTCCGTTCGCTCACGCGCGCGCGCTATCTGGAGCGCGACCTCGGGCACTTCGGGCTCGCCACGCGCGAGTACCTGCATTTCACCTCGCCCATTCGGCGCTACCCCGACCTGCACAACCATCGCCGAGTGCGCGAGTGGGTGCTCAAGACGCGCGACTCCGCGTGGGATCCGCACGAGAACGCCCAGCTCGCCACGGAGTGCAGCGCCCGGGAACAGGACGCAACCGATGCCGAGCGCGAGGCCACGAAGGTCAAGGGACTGCGGCTGTTGGCGGGGAGGCTCGGGGAGCGGGCTTCGGGTAGTATCTCGGGGCTCGTACCCAGGGGATTCTTCGTGGAGTTGGACGATCCGCCGGTGGACGGCTTCGTCGCCGTCGGCGATCAGCTCGACGACCGCTTCGATCTGGATCCCGCGGGCGTGCGGCTGGTGGGGCGCAGGTCGCGTCGCCGGTTCACGCTCGGCGACCCGGTCGTGGTCACGATCGCGCGGGTGGACGTGCCTGCGCGCGAGAGTGATCTCGTGCTCGATGAGGGACAGCCGCGGCGAGGACGCCGCACAACCAGGAGGCAAGGATGGCGGTGAAGAAGACCAGTCCGCGCCGCGGCAGGGAACGCCGCGGCAGTGAGCGGGCCGACGCCCGGCTGTCCATGCGCGTTGACGCCGGGGCCATGGCGGGCTCCTCGAAGATCGTGACCGAGAGCCAGAACATCTCGTCGAGTGGTGTTTACTGCCATGCTTCGCACTACCTCGCGCCGCTCTCCAAGGTGCAGCTCACGATCGTGCTGCCGCGCACGCCCCGAGGCGACGGCACGCCGCAGGAGCTGGTGAAGTGTGATGGCATCGTCGTGCGCTGCGACCAGCGCGCCGGCGACCGATCCGAGACGCCTTACGAACTGGCCTGCATGTTCACGGGGCTCGATAGAGGACTCCGGGGACGCGTCGAGGAGTTCGTGACGTGGCGGAATCTCCAGGCCCTGCGTGCCGCACTCGCCCCGTCTCCGGCGGCGCGCCGGAAGGCGACACCGCGACGTTCAGCGCCCCGCAAGGTAGCGAAGACGACGAAGCCCACGGCGCGCGTGACCGCGGCGCGGCCGGCGCGTGCGAGCGCCACCCGGAAGCGAACCGTCCGGCGCGCGGGACGGGCGAGCCGCTGACCGCACGGGTGGACTCGACACCCCGAGTGGGGGTGCAGCGGGGGCGTCCCCTCATGGGCGCGTTCACGCCCCCGGGTGACAAGTCCATCACGCACCGCGCGCTCCTGTTCGGCCTGCTTGCCGAGGGCACGACGCGCATCTCGGGCGGAAATCCGGGCGAAGACTGCATGCGTTCGGCGGCCTGCGCGGTACAGCTCGGTGCCCGCGTGCGATCCGTGCCCGGCGGCTGGGAGCTGGACGGCACGGCCGGCCGGATCGAGACGTTGCAGGAGCCACTCGACTGCGGGAACTCGGGCACCACGCTGCGGCTGCTCGCCGGTATCGTCGCCGGCCGGCCGATCACCGCACGATTCCGCGGCGATGACTCGCTCTCCCGCCGACCCATGCGACGCATCGCCGAACCGCTCACGCTCATGGGCGCGCGCGTCGAGGGCCAGGGCGACGCGTGCACCCCTCCGCTCACGGTGACGGGCGGAGCGCTCCACGGCATCGAGTACGACGTGCCCATGGCGAGCGCCCAGGTGGCCACGTGCACGTTGCTCGCCGGGCTCGCCGCGAGCGGCGAGACGTGCGTCCGCCTGCCGGGCTTGGCCCGTGATCACACCGAACGCATGCTCCCGGCCTTCGGCGTGCCGGTGGAGGCGCACGACCTCGCAGAGGGCGGCCGCTCGCTGCGCGTGCGCGGCGGCAGCGCGCTTTACGCCGCCGACGTGCACGTGCCCGGGGACTTCTCGGCCGCCGCGTTTCTGTTCGCGGCCGCGGCGGCGGAGCCTGGCGCCAGCGTCACGGCGCTGGAGGTGAACCTGAATCCCAC
>JANNKI010000320.1:0-3322 GCA_031396225.1 bacterium
CCATGGAGAAAGCTGCGGCGAGCGTCAACGAAAAGGAGACGCGATGCGACCCGAAGAAGCCTGCGAGGCGTGTTGGCGAGAACGGGACCCCGTGGAACATTGGTCGCTCCCTTGGTGGCGGAGAATGCCGCAACAAGGATACGCCTTGCCATTGCCAACGCCCAACCCGCGACGGCGTCGGAGGGACCAACAATGAATCGTCCTCAGTCCCAGGCCGGCCGAGACCGTGAAATCCAGAATTTGCGCAACGCGCTCCAACCCTGTAATTTCCCCCGTCCAGCCTGCTCGGTAGTCCCGCGGAGGGATGGCCGAGTGGTTGAAGGCGCCGGTCTTGAAAACCGGAGGGCGAAAGCCCCGTGGGTTCGAATCCTACTCCCTCCGCCAGTAAGTTTTGGAGAGGTGGCCGAGTGGCTGAAGGCAGCCGCCTGCTAAGCGGTTGACCGGGTAAAACTGGTCCGGAGGTTCGAATCCTCTCCTCTCCGCCATTCGATGGATCATGGCGTTCGAAGTGCGCCCTTAGCTCAATTGGATAGAGCGTCTGGCTACGGACCAGAAGGCTGGGGGTTCAAATCCTCCAGGGCGCACCATTCGTTCATGGCATTGAAGACCGGGCTCACGACTTCCAGGCAGGCCGGGTTCACCGGAAGCGAGAACGACCGCATGAAGACCCATCCGCGTCTCCTGTCCGTGCAGGCCCAAGGCGCGTTGCCGCGCCTGATGCGCCCCGCACGCCGCGCCCGTCCGCGGCTGCTGCACGCCGTCCTCCCGGCCCTCACGCTGCTCGTGGCGCTCCTGGCGATCGCGCTCCTCATGCTGGCGCCGCGCTCCGCACACTCCGCACCCAGGAAGGACAAGCGGGTCGACAAGATCTGGGTGCATCCCGACTACGCGAGCTTCCGGGTGGACCGCATCGCGATGCTGCCGGTGGCGAGCTTCGACAACAGCCTGGCGAGTGAGAAGCTGGTCGAGTCGCAGGTCGGCCAGTCGTTCCACGGCACCGGATATCGCTGGATCTCGGGAACCTCGGTGCGCGACCAGCTCCGCTACCAGACTGGTTCCGATTCGGTCTCGCGGGCGCTCAAGGCGAAGCTGCTCGAGAACCCGCGGCTCGACTCCCTCGCGGCGGGCCCGCTGTGCGCGCGGCTGCGCTGCAGCGCGGTGCTCGCGTTCCGGATCGACCTGTGGGAGCAGCGGCTGATCGAGTGGGACCAGGCGGGCAAACCCGCGAGCAGCGTGCAGTTGAGCGCGGCGCTGGTCGATTCGAGCGGCCGGCTGCTGTGGTCCGCCTCGGGCAGCCAGGTGACCGAGGGCCAGTACAACGACCCGAACACCGGCTTCAGCGCCAGCAAGGACGGCGGGATCCAGCGCGGCAGCGCGGCGCGACCGGAGCCGCCGACCTACGGCGAAGTCCTGGCCACGCTGTTCACGCGGTGGGCCCAGGCATTCCCCGCGAAGAACGCGCCCGCGGCACCCTGACAGGCTTCGGTCTCCCGCCCATGTCAGTCCTGATCCGCGACGACGAACAGGGCATGCGTGCCGCCCTCCGCGAGGCGCGCGCCTCGGCGGCGGCGGACGAGGTCCCGGTCGGCTGCGTGATCGTCCACGACGGAATCGTGGTGGGGCGCGGGCACAACCAGGTGGAGCGACTTCAGGACGCCACCGCACACGCCGAGGTGGTGGCGATCGGCGCGGCTTCGAGCACGCTCCATTCGTGGCGGCTCTCGGACTGCACCCTCTACGTGACGCTCGAGCCGTGCTCGATGTGCGCGGGGGCCATCATCCTCGCGCGGCTCGGCCGCCTGGTCTATGGCGCCGAGGATCCTAAGGCGGGCGCGTGCGGCTCGGTGCTCGACGTGATCGGCGAGAAGCGGTTGAACCACCGGGTGCCGGTCACCTCCGGCGTGCTCGCCGAGGAGTGCGGCGACCTGCTGCGCGACTTCTTCAAGAAGAAGCGGCGCGCGGTCGAGGCGCGGAGCGAACCCGGGCACGCGTAAGCGTCTTCTTCGCACCAACGCGAAAGGCGGCGCTTGCGCGCCGCCTTTTCGTTGAAGCGGTGACCGAGGCGCTTAGACCTTGCGGACGTTGGCGGCCTGCAGGCCCTTGGGACCACGGGTGATGTCGAACTCCAGACGCTCACCCTCGGCGAGGGTCTTGAAACCTTCGCCCTGAATGGCGGAGAAATGAACGAACACGTCCTCGCCACCCTCCTGCGAGATGAACCCAAAACCCTTTGCCTCGTTGAACCACTTCACCGTGCCTGTTGCCACTGAACTGCTCCTTCGTAGCCGGGCCTGTATGGCCCGTGTAAATTGCCGTCCAAACGCGACGGCTCGTCCGGTCGGAGTGACCGGTGTTCGGTTTCCCGGCGGCCTCAACGAAAAACGCCACCAGAGTGTCCCCTGGCGGCGATACCTCCGAAGAGCATCACGGTCAACCGAAGACGCCGCCAGACTACAAGTCGGTTATGGGCTTTGCAAGCCCTCAGGCGGGGTTATCGGCGGAATTTTCGCGCGGTTTGACCGGGAAAAAACGGTGCTTCACGGGGGTGCTAGGGCGCTCGGGGGCAAGGGCTTGTGAGGCGGGTTCACGAGAGGGCCTCCGTGGCTGGGGGGCAGCCCACTCACGGAACCCGGCTGGCGAGGATCTCCTGGAGCTTGGCGGTGTCGAGGTTGCCGCCCGAGAGCACGCAAGCGACCTTCCCGGCCCCGGCTTGGCCGGTGAGCGCCGCCGCCAGCGCCGCCGCTCCGGCGCCTTCCGCGATCACACGGTGGCGCTCCGCGAGGGTTCGGATCGCGTCCGCGACCGCGCCGAGGCCGACCACCAGGGACCCGGCGAGCAGGCGGCGCGCCAGCGGCCACATCTGTTCGAGCACGAACGGTGAGCTGATGCCATCGACGAAGCTCGGATGGTAGTCGATCCGCACCGGCTGGCCGGCCGCGAGCGAGGCGGCGAGCGGTGCGGCGGTCTCGACCTCGCAGGCGAACACGCGCACCGCGGGGCGCAGTGCCTTCAGAGTCGCGGCGATGCCGCACGAGAGTCCGCCGCCGCCGTAGGGCACGACGACGGTGTCCAAGTCCGGCAGGTCCGCCAGGATCTCGAGCGCGATGGTGCCGTTTCCGGCCATCACGGCGGCGTCGCTCACCGGGTGGACGAAGAAGCCCTCCGCGCCTGCGAACCGCCGGGTGTGGAGGATCTCGAACCACTGCGCGAACGGGGTGAGCACGACGCGGCCGCCGAGCCGTTCGATGGCGGCGAGCTTGGTGGCGGGCGCGTGATCGGGCGCCACCACGGTGCACGGCAGGCCGCGGCGCCGCGCCTCCCA
>JANNKI010000357.1:0-3254 GCA_031396225.1 bacterium
GCGTGCGGCTGGTTCGGCATCCAGACGTGGTTCGGCGGCGCCGCGCTCTACCAGCTGGCGAAGCAGCTCTGGCCCGGCGTGGCCACGCTACCGGCGGTGCTGCCCGCGGGGATCGGGCTCTCGACCGGCGAGGCGATGGGCTTCCTCGTGTTCTGGGCATTGAACGTGTGGTTCATCGTCAAAGGCACCGAGAGCATCAAGTGGCTCGAGAGCCTGTCGGCGCCGTTCTTGATACTCGTCGGGCTCGCCTTGCTGGCGTGGGCCTACACGAAAGCCGGCGGATTCGGGCCGATACTCTCGCAGCCGTCGAAGTTCGCGACCACGCCCGAGTTCATGCGCGCGTTCTTCCCCGCGCTCACGGCCATGGTGGGCTTCTGGGCCACGCTGTCGCTCAACATCCCCGACTTCACGCGCTACGCGCGCTCGCAGCGCGACCAGGTGATCGGCCAGGCGCTGGGCCTGCCGCCCACCATGACGCTCTATGCGTTCATCGGCGTGGCGGTGACGTCAGCCACTGTGCTCATCTTCCCCGACGGGAAGGTGGTGTGGGACCCGGTGGAGCTGCTCGGGCGCATCGGCGGGCCGGTGACGGTGTTGTTCTCGATGCTGGCGTTGTCCATCGCCACGCTCACCACGAACCTCGCCGCCAACGTGGTCTCGCCCGCGAACGACTTCAGCAATGTGGCGCCGCGGCTGATCAGCTTCCGCACCGGCGGGCTCATCACCGCGTTCGTCGGCATCCTGATGATGCCGTGGAAGCTTCTGGCCACGAGCCAGGGCTACATCTTCACGTGGCTGATCGGCTACTCGGCGCTGCTCGGGCCCATCGGCGGCATCCTGATCGCCGACTACTTCGTGCTGCGCGGCCGCAAACTGGACGTGGACGACCTCTACCGTCGCGGCGGACGCTACGAGTACTCGGGCGGGTTCAACCCGGCCGCGCTCGTGGCGCTCGTCGCCGGTGTCGCGCCCTGCGTGCCCGGGTTCTTGAACGCCGCATTCCCGACGTCGTTCCCGGACGTGGCGTCGCTGTGGAAGTCGATCTACTCGTACGCCTGGTTCGTGGGCTTCCTCGTGGCGGGCGGGCTCTATCTCCTGCTCATGCGCGGGCGAGTGCGGCGCTAACGGCGGTTCCTCGATGAGCAGGCATTCTCACCACAGCACAGAACCAGTCTCCCGGCTGACAATCCCCGCCTTTCCTGCCGATAATCCTTTGGGAGATCGCGCAGGAGGAGGCCCAACCCGTGTCCGTGATGCAATCCGTCGTCCAGATGATCCAGGCCCAGTCGTTCGCGTTCGCCCTGAGCTGGGTGCTGGCGTTCGCGCTGGGCCATCGCGTGCGGTTCGGCCACTGGACGCTCTCGTTGCTGTTCGCGGCTGCCGTGCAGGCGGCCGCGTGGGCGTACGTGGCCGCGTGGCACGGACCGCCGCCGCACGCGATCTGGTGGATCGGCGTGACAGTCGTGGCGCTCGTCACGATCGCGCTGAGCGAGCACTGGAACGCGATCGGCCAGAGTTGCATGTCGAGCACACTTGCGCTGTCGGGGCTGTTCCTCGCCTACCTGTTGGGTGTGAACGCACAGGCCCACCTCGGCGTGGTGAGCTTGGTGTTCGCCGGGTTGTTGCTGGTGCTGCAGACGGCGGCGCTGGCGCGCCTGCCGCCAGGCGGACAGGTGCGAGGAGTACAGCCTCTCACGCCGAAGCAACGCGCTCGACTCCCCCGGCTTCGTGCAGCGGTCCGCCTCGCGCAGCACCCGCAGCTTCTCGGCGGCCGTGAACCGCCGCCGGGCCGCCTTCGCCACCACCTCGGTCTCCACCGCCATCCGTGGGGCCTCCAGGCTGATCGACATCTTCGCTTCCCGACTCGCCCTCTACACTAAACTTCCGGGGGGTCGGTGTCTCACGCACGTTGGCAGAGAGGGGGACGCCCTCTCGCCTTCGGGCGTGGGCTACGACATCGGCTGCGGCAACAAGGCGGTTCTCACCGACATGCCCGGTAGCGAGGCCCGTGCGCGGATCGCCGCGCTCATGGACGACATCTGGGGGCGGCTGTCGTTCGGGATGGGGAAGAAGAACAAGAAGCGCGTGGACGCGAAAGTGTTCGAGCGCGACGAATGGCGCCTGCCCGCCGCCGCGAAGCTCAAGTCGCTCGCCCACGAGCAGCTCGGCACGATCGGCTCCGGCAACCACCACGTGGACCTGTTCACCGACGAACAGGACCGGGTCTGGGTGGGTGTGCACTTCGGCTCGCGCGGGCTCGGGCACAAGCTGGCGACGCACTTCCTGCGCGCCGGAGGCGCACGCGACGGCATGCACGTCGAGCCGCTCGTGTTCAAGCGACGGCAGGCACTGTTCGACGACTACCTGGCCGCCATGCGACTCGCGGGCGACTACGCCCACGCCGGCCGCGACTTGGTGTGCGCCGAGGTGGTGCGCATGCTGGGGGCGCGCGTGCGCGACGAGGTGCACAATCACCACAACTTCGCGTGGCTCGAGGAGCACCACGGCGAGCGCGTGTGGGTGGTGCGGAAGGGCGCGACGCCGGCGTTCCCGGAACAGCGGGGTTTCGTGGGCGGCTCCATGGGCGATGACGCGGTGATCCTCGAGGGCGTGGAGTTGCGCGGCGCGGGCACCGACGAGGCGCCGCAATGCTACAAGCGGCTCCCCGACGTGCTGCGGCATCACGAGGGCACGGTGCGCGTGTTGCACACGCTCCGGCCCGTCGCCCGCTTTCCGTTCTCTGGCTGGTCATGTCAGTCTGCCCCGCGATCGAGGCTCCGCGACATGGCCATCACGTGGACGCGGGCGAGCCACCACCCGAGGGGACGTTCAGCCGATGCCCGCGACCCACGACTTCCTGCGCACTCTGGCGCTCGTCCTCGGGGTTGCCGCCGTGACGACGGTCGTATTCCAGCGGCTGCGGCAACCGGTGGTGTTCGGCTACATGCTCGCGGGGCTCATCATCGGCCCGCACGTGCCCATCCCGTTGGTCGCCGACGAAGCCACGGTGCACACGCTGTCCGAGTTGGGCGTGATCCTGCTCATGTTCTCGCTCGGGCTCGAGTTCAACCTGCGCCGGCTCGTGCGCACCGGCTGGCCGGTCGTGATCATCGCGGTGCTCCAGAGCAGCTTCATGCTGTGGCTGGGCTATGAGGCCGGGCGGCTGCTCGGCTGGAGCGTGCTCGCCAGCCTCTACGCGGGCGCGGCCATCGCCATCTCGAGTACGACCATCGTGGTCAAGGCGTTCGCCGACC
>JANNKI010000358.1:0-4259 GCA_031396225.1 bacterium
TGCGTGACCGGCGTGCCATCGTAGAACGCGCGTCCTCCGCCGCGCGTGCTCACGTAGAGCAGCGTGTCGCCCCACCACGATGGGTCGGCGTCGTCGCCGAACACGAGCGTGTCGTCACAGGTGACGCAGCGGAGGCCGCCACGCTGGCGCTCCACGGTCCACACCCGCCACGGCGCTCCGGAGCGCTCGCGAGCGGAGAACGCCACGTGCGCTCCGTCCGCGGAGACGTCGGGATCCGCCACGTCGAAGAACCGGTCCACGGCCACGAGGGAGCGCACCGTTCCGTCCGGGGAGCGCTCGAGCAGCCGGCCACCGCTCCCGGCGAACGTGCCCCCGGGCCCGAGCCCCGGCACCTGTCCGGTGGCGGCGCCGGTGGGCGCGACGCGCGACACGAACACGATCGGGGGCAGCGCACGCGACGCGCCCGTGGCGGTCGCGGCCGGCCCGAGCATGCAGGCCGCCAGCGCCGCGCCGCCCAGCGCCGCGCTCGCTCGACGAAGGCAGGCAGACATGCGCGCGATGCTACACTGGCCCGCCACTCAACGCCCCCGTATCCCGGAGTCGCCTTGACCGAAGTCCTGGTGGTGTTCACCGCGTTCGCCAACGAAGCGGACGCCGCGCGCGTCGCTCGCATCCTCGTCGAGGAGCGGCTGATCGCGTGCGCCAACCTGTTCCCCGGGGTGCGTTCGATCTATCGCTGGAAGGACGCGGTGAAGGACGAGCCCGAGGTGGTGGTGCTCATGAAGGCGCGCAAGCAGGACTGGACCGCGCTCCTGTCGCGGCTGCACGAGCTGCACCCCTACGAGACGCCAGAGTGCATCGCCGTGCGCGTCGCGGCCGGGGCGCCCCGATACATGGCGTGGCTCGAGGAGTCGCTGGCGCCGGAGGGCTCGTGACGTCGTCCCGCCCCGTGGGTGGCGCGGGCTCGCTCGTGCTTGCCATCGAGACGTCGTGCGACGACACCTCGGTGGCGGTGCTCGAGCACGGCGTCACGCTCCGCTCGCACCTGATCGCCGCGCAGGACGTGCACCGTCTCTATGGCGGCGTGGTCCCTGAGCTGGCCTCGCGCGCGCACCTCGAACTGCTGCCGGCGCTGGTGCGGCGATCCCTCGCCGAGGCGGGACTGGCCGCAGACGAGTTGACCGGGGTCGCCGTCACGCACGCGCCGGGGCTCGTGGGCTCGCTGGTGGTGGGCGTGGCGTTCGCGAAGGCCTGGGCGATGGCGCTCGACCTGCCGCTCGTGGGTGTCAATCACATCGAGGCGCACCTGCACTCTGCGTCGCTCGAGCACGGAGACAGCCCGTGGCCCGCCGTGGCCCTGGTGGTGTCGGGCGGGCACACCGAGCTGGTCGAGGTGCGCGGCCTCGGGGACTATCGCTGGTTGGGCGCCACGCTCGACGACGCCGCCGGTGAGGCGTACGACAAGGTGGCGAAGCGGCTGGGGCTGGGCTTCCCCGGGGGCCCGCTCGTCGACCGGCTGGCCGCCCTGGGCCGGGAGGATGCTTTCGACCTGCCGCGGCCCATGCTGGATCGGCCGGGGCTCGACTTCTCGTTCTCGGGCTTGAAGACCGCGGTGGGGAACTTGCTCCGCCCGCACGGGGAGCCGCCCTACCCCGAGAAGCTCGTTCGCGACATGGCGGCCTCATTCCAGGCGGCGGTCGTAAGCACGCTGGTGGCCAAGTGCGAGCGGGCGTTGGACCAGACCCGCGCCCGAGCGCTGGGCCTGGGCGGAGGCGTGGCCTGTAACCAACGTCTCCGCAAGGACCTGGAGGTTGTGTGCGCGTCCCGCGGCGTGGCGTTGCGCATCCCTTCGCCGCGGCTCTGCGCCGACAACGCGGCCATGATCGCCTGGGTCGGCGCGCGCCGGCTGGAGCGGGGGGAACGCTCCGGCGACGACCTTGAAGCCGCGGCCACGCTGGAGGCCTCCGGGCTGCCGATCGGCTGAGCTCCGGGCGGCTTGCGTGAAATCCCGCAAGCCCCAGCCCCGGCAAGCCGATAACGACCCTGTCCCAGCGCCCGAACCGCCGTCGTCACCGACGCCGGCCGGAGCGCGCACCCCCAGGCGTCCCACAGCACCAAGTCCCTTCTCGGAGAGCGGCGTGGAGAAGCATCGCATCCTGATCGCGGACGACGAGACCGACATCCGGGCCGTGCTGCGCACGCGCCTGGAGTTGGAGGGCTTCACCGTCCTCGAGGCCCGCGACGGCGGAGAAGCGGTGAGCATGGCGCAGGATGAGACCCCCGACCTGATCGTGCTCGACGTGATGATGCCCGTCTACGACGGCGTCGAGGTGTGCAACCGCCTGCGCGCATCGTTCACCACGCGGCACATCCCGGTGATCATGGTGACCGCGCGCGCGGGGCGCGAGGACAAGCTGTCCGGTCTCGCCAAGGGCGCCAACGACTACGTCACCAAGCCGTTCGACCTGGCCGAGCTCATCCAGCGCGTGCGGAACACGCTCGACTGGAGCAGCCAGCAGCGCTCGGCGAGCCCGCTCACCGGCCTGCCCGGCAATCACTCCATCAATGCCGAGATCCGCCGCCGGCTGGGCGAGGACCACCCGTTCGCGCTCCTTCAGGTGGACGTGGACCACTTCAAGGCATTCAACGACTACTACGGCTACGGCCGGGGCGACGACGCCATCCAGCTGTTGGCGCGCATCCTGTCGGAGTCCGTGTACCGCACGGGCGACGCCGCGGGATTCGTGGGGCACATCGGTGGGGACGACTTCGTGGTGCTGTCCTCGTGCGAAGCGGCCGAGTCTCTCGGCGAGGCCATCATCGACTGGTTCAACACCGCCGCCGCCGACCTCTACGACGCAGAGGACCGCTCGCGCGGCCACGTCGAGGTGCTGAACCGCCGCCATGTCGTGGAACGGTTCCCACTCATGAGCCTCACGATCGCCCTGGTGAGCACGGACCGCGTGCCGGTCACGCACCTGGCGCAGCTCATCGACATCGCTCAGGAACTCAAGGCGCACGGCAAGGGCATCCCCGGCAGCGTCATGGTCGGCGAACGCCGCCGTCGTCAGGACCCGCCGGCCGAATCCCAGCAGCGAGTGGCCTGATGGACGCCATGGACCAAGATCGCACGCCCACCTCGAACGGGACCTCGCGCAACACCGCCACGCTGCTCGCCGAGGCGGTGCTGGCGCTGCGCGCCACCAGCGACCTGGCCGTGTCGTGGGACCTGGCGCGCCAACACCTGAACGAGGCGCTGGGTGCAGCGCACGCCTGCCTGCTGCGGGTGGATCGCCGCAGCGGCGCGCTGTTCCTGTACGAGGATTCGGGAGTCGAGACACCCTACCTGGCCGAGCACGGCGGGCCGGTGGAGTGGGTGATGCGCAACGATCGCGCGCGCTTCGACGAATCGTTCGACGAGGACATGTCGCACGAGACGCTGCTGTGGCACCAACCCCCGGTGTCCCTGGCCACGCTTCCGCTCGTGGCGGGCAGCACGGCCTACGGCTTCCTGTTGGTGGGACTCGCCACGTCGCACCGGTTCAGCGCGCAGGAGCGATTGCTGCTCCAGACCATGGGCGACGCGCTCGCGCTCGCGATCGAACGCGTGCACCTGCGGCGAGCCCTCGAGGACGAACGCGCGCAGGCCACCGGCCTCGAGCGCCGGCTGGCGTCATCGCTGGAGTTCTCGGCCGGTCTGCTGAACCTGGTGGCGACCGAGTTGCGCAGCCCGCTCGCCTCGGTCAAGGCCTACAGCGAATCACTGGAGATGGTGGCGCCGCACGCGAAGAGCACGCGCACCCGCTTCCTCGGCGTGATTCACGAGGAGTGCGACCGCATGGCGTCGCTGCTCACGGACGTGAGCGACCTGTCGCGCATCGAAGGGGGCGAGTGCACGCTGCGGCTCACCGCGGTGACGTTGCGCGAACTGGGCCGTGCCGCGCTCGACCGACTGCGCGACTCCGCGCACTCCCGGGGCGTGGTGCTGAAGCTCGAAGCCGACGAGACGCGGGTCGAGGTGGACGTGGACCTGCTCCGCCGCGGCATCGAGAACCTGCTCTACAACGCCATCGAGTTCTCCCCGCTGGGCGGCACCGTGCACGTGACGCTCACCGGGGGCGCCGAAGACTGGACCTGTGTCATCCAGGATGAAGGCCCGCCCCTTCCCGAGGAGGACCTCGCCAGCGTGTTCGAGCACTTCCACCGGACGCGTCGCGAGCCGCCGCCCGGCTCGCCGGCCGCCACGCGCGGCCCGGCCGCGTCCCGGCTCGGCCTGGCCATCGCGCGCGGCATCCTCG
>JANNKI010000372.1:0-8202 GCA_031396225.1 bacterium
GCGCACGTAGGTCTTCGCCGACGCGGACTCCCGTTTCTCGAATCCGAGCGTCTGCAGCCCCTCCACGCGCACGGGGAAGTCGGAGGCGTCGCCGGAGTAATAGCCGTCCACGAACTCGCCGATCGGCATGAGCCGCGTGCCGCGCGCGTCGCGCACGAGCACCGGCGTGTCGCCAGTCACGGAGGCCCCGACACCCACGAACATCTCCACGAAGTCCGAGCCCGACATGCTGAAGAACGGCACGCCCGCCTCGCCGGCCACGGCCTTGGCGAGCAGCGTCTTGCCGGAGCCCGGGGGGCCGAGCAGCAGCGCGCCCTTGGGGATGCGACCACCCAGGCGCTGGAATTTCTGTGGTTCCTTAAGGAACTCGATGATCTCCTGCAGCTCCTGCTTGGCCTCATCGCAGCCGGCCACGTCCTTGAACGTCACGCGCGTCTGCGACTCCATGAGCACGCGCGCCTTGCTCTTGCCGAAGCGCATCGCGGCCGAACCGCCGCTCTGCATCTGGCGCAGCATGAACATCCACGCCACCAGGAACAGCAACAGCGGCAGCCAGGTGAACAGCACCGACAGCCAGTTGATGCCCGGCGCCTGCACGGTGATCTGCGCGTTCGGGTTGGCCTGGCGCGTTTTGTCTGCGAGCAGCGCTCCGTCGCCCAGGAAGTTCGTCTTGAACGTCTTGATGCTCACGGCGCGGCCGCCGACGGTCTCGTTGGCCTCGGCGCGCAGTTCGCCCAGCACCGTGCGCGTCTCTTCCACGAACGTGGCGCGATCGATGTTGCCCCGCTCGAGCTCCTGCACAAAGCGCGTGTAGGGGATGTCGATGCGCTGCGTGGTCAGCAGGTTGCCCGCGTACATGCGGTACGCCACCAGCGCCAGCAGCAGCACGAGTGCCCAGAACGCCATGGTGCGGAACGGCCGGCCGGGGGGCGAGGGCAGCTGCGAGCCACGCCCGCCGCTCTTGTCGCCTCGCCCGGGGGGGCGCTCCCGGCGGTCCTCGTCACCATCCTTGTGGAAGATGTTCACGCGACTATGCCTCCTCAAGAACGCCCACGTAGGGCAGATTGCGGTAGCGCTCGGCGGCATCCATGCCGTACCCGATCACGAACTCCTCCCCGATGGCCCAGCCTTTGTAGTCGACGGGCACGGGGATCTTCCGGCAGGGCACTTTGTCGAGCAGCGTGGCCACTTGGATGCTGGCGGCGCCGCGCGATTCCAGCAGATCGAGAATGAACTTCACGCTTCGACCCGAATCCACGACTCCTTCACAAAGCACGAGGTGCCGGCCGCGAATGTCGGTTCTCAGGTCCATGATGAGCTGCACGTTGCCGCTCGACATCGTTCCGGCGCCATACGACGCCACTGCAAGAAAATCCATCTCGATGTCGAGCGGCGTGGCGCGAGCCAGGTCCATCTGGAACATGCACGCGCCTTTCAAGACTCCCACGAACAATGGCGACTTCCCCGTCAGGTCACGTGCCAGCTCGAGCCCCATCTCGCGCACCCGCTCCTGGATCTGCGAAGCGGTGTACAGCACTCGAATGGCGGGGTCGGCGTGCACGGCGGGTCGGGGGTCCGTCATGGGCGCTCCTGTCTGGTCGCCGGCCAGGCCGGCGGACGCTTCCGGACTCTGGTCGGTGATGCGCGGCGCGGCTCCGAAGGCTCTACTTCAGAACCAATTCGGGCACGCCTGCGGCCTCCGTGTACTCTAGCATCGGTCGGGCCAGCGCGCCGGGCCACGTGCCCCGGCCGGGGCGCAAGGGCCGAATGCGGTGCAAATCGCAGCAGTCCCGCCGCCAGGCGGGCTTCCCAGCCCGCCGGGAGCGCCACGCGTGAGGTGGACTTCGCCTCACGACCAGCGGCTGAAGCGGCTCCGAGCCCGGCCAACAGCGGGGCGATGTGCCGGCCGGTGAGCCCCGGCACGCCCGGAACCCCGAGCAGCCGCCAGGCGCGACGGAGCGCCAGCCGCTGGATCGCGACCGGCAGCGAGGCGATCACCCGCGCGTCATAGGTCGCACCGGCGCTCGTCTCGCGGCGGGCGCGATCGAGCGCGCGTGCGGCGACGCGAGCAAGCGTGCGTTCGGCCTCGGCGAGCTCGGCCGCCAGCTCGCCGGCGCGGCGCGCGAGCCCGGCGCGTCGCGCGGCGGGGCTCGCGCCCGTGGCGCGCAGCGCATCGAGCAGGGCCGGCACCGCATGATGGCGGATACGGTTGCGCAAGTGGTCGGGGCGAGCGTTGCTCGCGTCCTCGCGCCAGGCGAGGCCGTGCGCCGTGAGATCGCGCTCGATCTCGGCGCGCGTCACGGCCAGCAGGGGCTTGATCCACGCGCCCCGCCGCGGCCGCATACCCGCCGCGCCCGAGAGGCCGGTGCCGCGCGCAAGCCGCATGAGCAGCGTCTCCAACTGGTCGTCCGCCGTGTGCGCCGTGGCGATCGCCACCGCGCGCCGGAGGCGCGCGACATGTGACAGATACTCCCGCCGGAGCGTGCGCAGCCCAGCTTCGCCGCTCAAGCCCCGGCGACGCATGCGCGCGCGACAGTCCCAGCGCGCCGCGGTGAGTGGGGTTTGCAGGCGCTCGCACAGCTCGCGCACGAAGCGCAGGTCCTCGTCCGCCTCGCGGCCGCGGAGCCCGTGGTGCAGGTGGGCCGCGTGCAGCGACAGGCCGAACTCGGGCGCCAGCGAGGCCAACGCCACGAGCAGCGCTGTGGAATCGGCCCCACCGCTCACCGCCACCAACAGCGTGGCGCCACGGGGCAACCGACAGGGGCCCCGGAGGGCTCGTCGCAGGACCGGCTCCAGCCGGCGGAGACGCATGGGGGCCGCTCACGGGGAAGGTGGTGGCGGCGGAGGGATTCGAACCCCCGACACAGGGATTATGATTCCCCTGCTCTACCAACTGAGCTACACCGCCACAAGGACTTGCCGGACTCTGGGAGCCCAAGCGGACCGGCCAAGTTAGGGAGCGCCCGGAGGGCTGTCAAGCGCGGGCGGGATGCGCTTCCATCCATCGCCACACCACGCGCATCGCCCACAGGTCGTCGGCATTGTAGACCGCGACCTCGGCCAGCAACCGGTCACGTTCGGCGGGGTCGGCGGTCTCGTGGGCCCGGTGCAACTGCGCGGTGGACCATGCGGCGTCGGCGTCGGGATTGGACCACTGGAATCCCAGCCACGGCGCCACGGTCTTGATCGACGTGGAGCGGAGCGGCAGGCGCACCGAGCGCTCGAGCGCGCGATGCAGGTCGAAGAGCGCGCCCGGCGCGCGCATGCGCTGCACGAACTCGGGCGGTGCTCCCAGGCGCGCGATGTAGCGATCGAGCCACATGGGTTCGGCGTTGTGCCAGTGCACCCACACGGCGTCGGGGTGGTCGCGGAACACGGCCAGCGCGCGCGTCACGAAGCGCTGCCACGCGTCGCGATCGCCCTCTGGCGTGAGTTCGGCGAGCATGGGTTCGAACGGCGCGTCGCCGTGCTCCACCGCGAGCCCCCACAGGTACACGGGCACGCTGGCTCGCTCGCCGTCGGAGTCGGACTCCACGTCGAACCACACCGGCGTGCGGCCGCGCGGCAACTCCGGAGCGCGCAGCCACACCGGCGCACCGGTGGCCCAGGCGCGCGCCTCGGCCAGCAACTGCGGCGCGCCCGCACGCAGGTCGCGGTGCGCGAAGCTCTCCGGCGTGCGCGCCGCCAGCTCGTCGAACGTGCGCACGCCCTCGGCGTGCAGCAGTCCGGCGCGGACACGCGTCACCGCCGGCACCACCTCGATGCGGCGTTCGGCCTCGGCGCGGTCCCAGCAATGCGAATAGTGATCGCAGTCCTGGCAATGCGAGTGCGACAGCAGCAGGTCGGGCTCGGGCGAATCGCCCAACAACTCGAGCGTGCGCGCGGCCAGCGCGGCCAGGTCCGCGTCGGACTCGGGCTCCACCACGACCACGTCACCCAGGCCGTTCACCAGCTCCAACCGCGCCACCTGGAGCCCGGTCAGCTCGCGCGCGAGCCAGCCGGCGAACGCCACGCGCACGCGATTGTCGTGCCGGCGCTCGGGGTGGTGGGCGAGGCGCACGTCGCGCACCACCAACGCGTCGCCCTCGCGCAGCAGGAACGCGGGCGTGGCGGTGCGGCGACCGTCGGCGGACACAAGCACGGGCCTGCGGATGGGACGCGAGGTCTCGCGCAGCAGGCGCAGCGTCTCGACGGCCGCCTCGTCGAATGACACGCCCGGGCGCAGCACGGGGCCCGCGAGATCGGGGAGCGTGGCCGCGACCTGGTCCTCCAGCGCGCGACTCCGCTCGCCCAACATGTCGTCATGCTCCGTGCGCGCGGACGCGCGGTCGCGGGCGTGCTCCGAGAGCCACAGGCGGCGCTCGCAGTCGAGCAGGCGCTTGAGCGCGCCGCCGGTGACGCGCGGCGGCGACATCAGGCGGTTCCGCGCCGCCGGCGCGGGCGAAGGCGCGCGCGGGAGCGCCCGCGCGGGCTGCCGCGAAAGCCGTTGCGGGTGCTCAGCCCGCGGCCTTTGGCGAGGCTTCCGTCGGCGACTCGGCTGGCGTCACGGGCGTCGACGACTCGTCCTCGTGGCGGATGCGGAAGATGCGCGAGAGCTCCGAGCGCAACTGCCCTTCGTCCAGGCGTTGATAGAGCACGCCGCGATGCGCCACCGAGATGGCGCCGGTCTGTTCGCTCACCACGATCACGGCGGCGTCGGTTTCTTCGGATAACCCCAGCGCGGCGCGGTGACGCGTTCCCAGGGACACGGCCGTAAGCGGGTTACTCGAGAGCGGCAGGATGCAGCTCGCGGCCACGAGCGTGTCCTCGCGCACGATCACGGCGCCGTCATGGAGCGGCGAGCCGGGGCTGAACAGCGTCACCAGCAGCTCGGCGGAGATCTTGGCGTCCACGCGCGTGCCGGTCTCGACGAAGTTCCGCAGGCCGACGTTTCGTTCCATCACGATAAGGCCGCCGTGACGGCGCTGCGCCAGGCTCTCCACGGCGCGCACGACCTCGCCCAGCACGCCGTAGTTCTCACCGCGCAGGAACGAGCGGAAGTAGCGCGTGCGGCCGAACTGAGCGAGCGCGTGGCGCAGCTCCGGCTGGAACAGGATCACGAACACGATGAGCCAGACGGTCTTCAGGCTCGACACGATCCAGCGCACGGCGAGCAGGTCGAAGTAGTTGGCGACGAGCCCGACGAGCGCGATCAGGAGCAACCCGACGATCATCTGCGCGGAGCGGGTGCCCTTGACCAGCGACAGCAGCCGGTAGAAGAGCGCCGCGACGATCAGGATGTCGAGGACATCGAGGAGCCAGAATGTGTGGACGGGAGTCATTTGAGCTGAACGGTAACAGATGGCACGTGGGCTGGGCGATGCTCAACGGCGGCGAGCGGCCTCGTCAACGGACGGGGCGCTTCGCGGCCCGGGCGGCGGCGGCGAGCTTGGTCACTCGCACGGTGGCGGCGACGTCGTGGACTCTGAGGATGTGGGCGCCCTCGAAGATGGCGATGGCAGCGGCGGCGAGGCTGGCGGCGATGCGGTCCTCCGACGGGCCCTCGTCGCCCGTCAGGCGGGCGAGGAAGCTCTTGCGAGAGGCGCCGATCAGGACCGGGCGGCCGAGCTCGGCGAGTTCGGAGACGCGTGCGAGCAGTTCGAGTGAGCCCTGGGCCGACTTGCCGAAACCGATGCCGGGGTCGAACGCCACGCACTCGCGCAGGACTCCAGCGGCCCCGGCTGCCGCCATTCGCTCATGGAGATGGCGGGCGACCTCTGCGGTGACGTCGGCATAAGCGGTGTCGCGCTGCATCGTGGCGGGGGTGCCGCGCATGTGCATGAGCACGACACCGGCGCCGGCCCGTGCCACCACGCCGGCCATGGCGGGGTCTATGAGCGCGCTCACGTCGTTCACCACACGGACGCCAAGGGCAAGCGCACGCTCGGCGACGGCGGCGGCGCGCGTGTCGAGAGAGAGAACGGCCTCCGGCCGTTCACCGCATAGCTTCAGGAGCACGGGTTCGAGGCGTCGCCACTGCTCGTCGGCGGGGACGTCGGGGGAGCCGGGGCGGGTGCTCTCGGCACCCAGGTCCAGCAGGTCGGCGCCCTCGTCGAGCAGCTCGTGGCAGCGGGCGACGGCGGCGGCGGGATCCAGGTAACGGCCGCCGTCGGAGAACGAGTCCGGTGTCACGTTGACGATGCCCATGACGAGCACGCGCTGGGACAGGTCGAACGCGACGTCGCGGCAGCGCCAGATCACGACGCCAGCGCCGCCTTCAACCGCCGGATCTGCTCGGCATGCTTGTGCGCGTGCTCGGCGTAGATCTCGAGCCAGCGCTCGCTGTGGTAGCTGCCGGCCTCGCTGTGCCAGCCGAGTCGGCGCCAGTCGGCCTCGCTCATGCGGCCCAGCAGTTGCGCGGTGGTCTCGCGCGCCGCCCGGAACGCGAGCAGCGAGGGCTCGATGGGACGCTCCTGGTAATGGAGCAGCCGCGCCCACGTGTCCTGATCGTAGCTCTGCACCACCGGGTGCGCCTCGGCGAGGAGTTTTCGGAGCCTTATCGCACTCTGCATCTCGCTGTCGGCCAGGTGGTGCACGATCTCGGCCGCGCTCCACTTGCCCTCGAGCGGGTGGGCGGTGAGTTTCTCCGCGGGGAAGTCCTCGAGCGCGCGCGCGACCTCGGCGTAGCCGTCCGTGTAGCGGGCGATCAGCGCGTTCCGGGTGGCGGTGTCCATCGTGCTCCGGCGTGCTCCAGGTTGCTCCGATAGCGGCCCCAGCCGACGCTCCACGGGGTTCCGGGCAGGGCGTGGGAAGTGCCGGATCTGGCATCCGGCGGCGCCGGCACGCGCGTTGACCTGCCGGTGGCCGGATGCTACCACTTACCGGCTATCCGCATGCCGTGGGCCGTTTTCTCTCCGCGCGACGGGTCTGCCTGCCCCCGCGGCGCGCGCCCTTGGCGCGCCACGCACTGACCGAACCGGGATCCCAGGAGGTCCGCAACCCATGTCCCGCCTGAAGCGCCTGTCTGTCCTCGTTCTGCTGGCCGCGCTCGCGGTGACCCCGGCCCGCGCCCAGGTCGCTGGGCACGCCGTCGAAGTGGCCGTCGGTGGCGGTCTGGCGCACTTCGACGCGCGCGATCACCTGAAGCCCGCGCCGCTCGGGGTGGCTTCGCTCGGCTACCGTTGGTCCACGGGGCTCACGTTCGAGGGCGCGTGGCTCGGGTCGCTCACCGAACGCGATGCCATCTACGGCAAGACCAATCACGAATACAGCTGGCTGGGGATGGACCTGCGCTGGAGCCTGCGCGACCCGTCCGAGCGCGTGACGCCGTACCTCTTGACGGGGTTCGGGTTCGGGCGCTCGCACGACCCCGACCTGGCGATCATCTCGCGCCGCGGCTCGCCCAGCGTCGGCGCGGGCGTGATCATGAGCCTTTTCGGAAAGGAGCGCATGGCGCTCCGGCTGCAAGTGCGTGACGTGTTGCTGCGCGAGGTCGACGCGACGTCGTTCTCCAACCATCTCGGGGTGAGCGCGGCGCTCCAGTGGTCGTGGCGCGGCAAGTCCAAGGACCAGGACCTGGACGGCGTGCGCAACTGGCTCGACCAGTGCCCCAACACGCCCATCGGCGCCAATGTGGACGCCAGGGGCTGCCCCATCGACAGCGACGGCGACGGCGTGTTCGACGGCCTCGACAAGTGTGAAGCCACGCCGCGCGGCGCGAGGGTGGACAAGAACGGCTGCCCGCTGGACGCCGACGGTGACGGCGTGGCCGACGGCATCGACGTGTGCGACAGCACCGCCAAGGGCGCCAAGGTGGACGCCAAGGGCTGCCCCATGGACACGGACGGCGACGGCGTGTTCGACGGCCTGGACCAGTGCGAGAACTCGCCCAGGGGTGCGGTCGTTGACGCGAAAGGCTGCCCGGTGGACACCGACGGTGACGGCGTGGCGGACGGGCTCGACCAGTGCCCCAACACGCCGGCGGGCCTCAAGGTGGACCCGAACGGCTGCCCGATCGAGGTGAGCGAGAAAGAGACGCAGCTCCTGGACACCGGCATGATCCGACTCCAGAACATCAACTTCGATGTGAACAAGGCGACGATCAAGTCGGAGAGCCTCCCCGTGCTGGACGAGGTGGCGGCCATCTTGCTGCAATACCCGACGCTCACGCTCGAGATCGGCGGCCACACGGACAACTCCGGCATCAAGGTGAAGAACGTGATT
>JANNKI010000376.1:0-3709 GCA_031396225.1 bacterium
TAGCGCAATCCCCCCGCGGCGCGCCGCCGACATGGGCCATGCGGCGCATGCGCGGATCTCCCCGGGTCGCATTGCCACTGCGCACCGACTCCTCTAGATTCCCGAGCCGTGCGCATCGCCATTCCCCGTGAGACCGCGCCGCGTGAACAGCGCGTGCCCCTGGTTCCAGAGACCGTCGCCAGACTCGTGAAGGCAGGCTTCCAGGCCTCCGTCGAGACCGGCGCGGGCTTGCAGGCGGGGCATACGGACGAGGCCTACCGAACCGCGGGTGCCACGATCACCCCGGACCTCGCTTCCTGCCTGGCCGGGGCGGACGCCGTGTTCAAGGTGCGCGAGCCTTCGGCCGACGAGATCGCGCTCCTGCCGGAGGGCGCGCTGCTCCTGGGTCTGCTCGGTCGCGGCGATGACCCGGCGCAGGTCGCGCGCTACCGGGCGCGCCGGTTGGGCGTGTTCTCGCTCCACATGGTGCCGCGCATCACGCGCGCCCAGAAGATGGATGCGCTCTCCTCCATGGCCACGTGCGCCGGCTACAAGGCCGTGCTGCTCGCGGCGGGTGCTTCCGGCAAGTTCTTTCCGCTGCTCATGACGGCGGCGGGCACGGTGGCGCCTTCTCGCGTGTTCGTGCTCGGCGCGGGCGTCGCCGGGCTCCAGGCCATCGCCACCGCGCGACGGCTGGGCGCGGTGGTCGAGGCCTTCGACGTGCGTCCGGCGGTGAAGGAGGAAGTGCAGAGCCTCGGTGCCGCGTTCGTGGACATGCCGATCGGCGACGCCGGCGTGGGCGCGGGCGGCTACGCCAAGGAGCTGGACGAACAGCGCAACGAGCAGATCCGCCACACCATCGCGTCGCGGCTCCCGACCACCGACGTGGTCATCTCCACGGCGTCCATCCCGGGTCGCAAGGCGCCGCTGCTCATGACCGCCGAAAGTGTGATCCGCATGAAGCCCGGCTCGGTCATCGTGGACCTCGCGGCCGAGAGCGGCGGCAACTGTGCGCTCACGCGGCCCGGCGAGACCGTCGTTCACCAGGGCGTCCGGATCCTCGGGCCGCTCGACCTCGCGGCCACGCTGCCCACGCACGCCAGCCAGATGTACTCCCGCAATCTTTACGAGTTGATCGTGCACCTGGCCAGGGACGCCAAGCTCAACGTGGACTTCACCGACGAGATCACCCGCGGCAGCTGCCTCACCTACGATGGCCGCGCCGCCGGCGAACTCAGCACCGCCGGGAAGGGCGCGTGAACGCGCCACTCATGGCGGAGATCTGGGTGTTCGCGTTGGCCGTGTTCGTGGGCTTCGAAGTCGTCTCCAAGGTACCGGTGGTGCTCCACACGCCGCTCATGTCGGGCACGAACGCCATCCACGGCATCGTCATGCTGGGTGGCATGCTGGTGCTGGCCAACGCCGACGGGCCCGCGCTCACCACGTTGGGCTTCCTCGCTGTGGTGCTGGGTGCGATGAACCTGTTCGGCGGGTTCGTGGTGACCGACCGCATGCTGGAGATGTTCAAGGCCCGCAAGAAGCCCGGCGGAAAGGCGTGAGCTTTCTGTTCGAGTCCCTCTACCTGGTCTCGGCGGTCCTGTTCATCGTCGGATTGAAGTTCCTGTCGTCGCCGGCGCGCGCGCGCCAGGGCAACACGCTCGCCGCGGTGGGCATGGGCGTGGCCACGGTCACGCTGCTCGCGAGCTTGCTGCTCGACCCGGCCGGCACGCCACCTCGCAACCTGGGCCTCATCGTGGCTGCCATCGCGATCGGCGCGGTGGCGGGCGCGGTGGGCGCCAGGCGCGTGGCGATGACCGACATGCCGCAGATGGTGGCCATCCTGAACGGCTGCGGCGGCGGTTCCGCCGCGCTCATCTCCGTCGCCGAGTTCCTGCACCTGTCCCAGACGCGCGCCGGCGCGGACACCATGTTCGGCTGCATCATCGGCTCCATCTCGTTCAGCGGTAGCGTGGTCGCGTTCGCGAAGCTGCAGGGTCTGGTGTCCGAGAAGGCCGTCAACTCCCCCATCCAGAAAGCCGTGAACGCGCTGCTGTTCCTGGGGCTCCTCTTGCTCGTGGGCATGCTCGGCTTCTCAGGTGGCGGCGCGCCGGCATTCTATGCACTGCTCGCGGTGTCGCTGGCATTCGGGGTGTTGATGGTCATGCCCATCGGCGGCGCGGACATGCCGGTGGTCATCTCGCTGCTCAACTCGTTCACGGGCCTCGCGGTGGCCGCCACGGGCTTCGTGCTGCACAACAACGCACTCATCATCAGCGGCACGCTGGTGGGTGCGTCGGGCACGCTGCTCACCATGCTCATGTGCCGTGCCATGAACCGCTCGCTCGCCAACGTGCTGTTCGCGGGCTTCGGCTCGGCGAACACCGCCGCCACGGGCGCCGGCGCGGCGGGCGGCACCGCGAAGTCGGTGCGCGAGGTGAGCGTGGACGACGCCGCGGTGCTGCTGGCGAACGTCCGGAGCCTGATCATCGTGCCGGGCTACGGCATGGCGGTGGCGCAGGCGCAGCACTCGGTGCGCGAACTGGCCGACCTGCTCACCAGGAAGGGTGTGGACGTGAAGTACGCCATCCACCCGGTGGCCGGGCGCATGCCGGGGCACATGAACGTGCTGCTCGCCGAGGCGAACGTGTCGTACGAGCAGCTATTCGACCTGGACCAGATCAATCCCGAGTTCGAGCGCACCGACGTGGCGCTGGTGATCGGTGCGAACGACGTGGTGAATCCCGCCGCGCGCAGCGACAAGGCCAGTCCCATCTATGGCATGCCCATCCTCGATGCCGACAAGTCGCGCCACGTCATCGTCATCAAGCGCGGCATGAACCCGGGATTCGCGGGTATCGAGAACCAGCTCTACCACGAGCCGCGGTGCTCCATGCTGTTCGGCGACGCCAAGGGCGCCGTCTCCAAGCTCGTCGAGGCGGTGAAGGGCCTTTAGCAGCGGCTTGGCCGACGTCCATTCCCTGGACGTCCAACCCCGGGAGGTTCTCATGGCCGACGACACGACCGCAGCATCGGGAGTGATCGAGGAGCATTGCGCCCAGTGCGGCAAGGTCATCACCCCGGGCGATCGCGTGGCCGCGGGAGATCGCGTGTTCTGCCAGAGCTGCCACGCCTCGCTGCGCCACGAACTCGAGGGTGCGTTGCAAACGATGTCCGAGGACATCAACTACGCGAACGCCACACTTGGAGCCATGCTCGGCGGCGGCGTGGGCGTGCTCGCGTGGTGGGGATTCACGGTCGCGTCGGGCTGGTCCCTGGGACTGCTCGCAGTGGGCATCGGCTGGGCAGTGGGCTGGGGCACGGTGCGCTTCGCCGGGAACAAGCGCTCGAGGAATCTGCAGTTTCTCGCGACCGGCGTGGCGATCGCGAGTTGGGCGTCGGCCAACTATCTCGTCAACATGACGTTCATCAATCGCGCCCTCGTGAAGGAGGGCGCCGCGGCGGCTGTGACGCTCCCGCCGGCGTCACTCGAGATGTTCCTCACGGTCGTCTCTGCGAAGTTCGGTGTGATGGACGTGGTGTTCCTGGCCATCATGGTGTGGGAGGCATGGAAGATGCCGCGACCCCTTCGCCTGCCCTCGACGCCGGGCACGTGAGCCCGTGAGCACTCCCCCGCCGCTCGATGAGCGGAAGCACCGGGAGAACCTGCAGGCGGTGCTGGCGGGCTTGATGCATCCGGAGGATGCCGCCCCGGCGGAGAAGCGTGCGTCCG
>JANNKI010000443.1:0-1810 GCA_031396225.1 bacterium
TGGGAGAGTAGGTCGCCGCCCCTTATTTCTTGCGTAGCCCCGACCGGGAGACCGGCCGGGGCTTTCGCGTTCCTGCCCGGACCGGCCTGTTCCAAGCGGGTCAGCCCGAACCGATCCGGCTGTACCACCCGGTCCACCGGACCCTCGGGAGCGTCGTGGGGCAGCCCACCCGCCGCCTGCCAACGTGTTGTCCCGCAGGCGGCTCCCAAGCCGGCCCGACCCGCGGCTTCAGGGCACGCTCGGTGCTACTCTAGCCGCGCGACGTAACCCGCTTCCTTGCCCGGCCCAGGTCACCCCGCCTGCCGCAGGAGGTCTCCCGACATGCTGAACCGCATCCGTACCCTCTCGACGATCCTCGCGTTCGTCCTGGGCGCATTCGTCGCGCTCCCGGCGTCCGCCCAGGTGGACGTGCAGCGGCTTCAGGACGCGCTGGACCTGACCGATCGGCGCATCCAACTCGCGCAGGATCTGCTCGCCGCGACTCAGCACCCGCAGGCCGCGGCCGAGGTGGACCAGGCGGTCGCTCTCCAGGCCATGGCCAAGGTGGCGTTCGTCGAAGGCCGGTTCGCTGCAGCCGGTCGGGCGACGTTCGACGCCCGCATCCATGCCGACCGTGCGATCGCCCTGCTGCGTGGCCTGCCCGACCCGGGCCGCGTCGAAGCGCAGCTGCAACGCACGCGCGAGCTGCTGGATCGCGCCCGCGACCGGCTCTCCAGCTGCAACCTCCCGGCGGCGCGCGACCTGTTGCGCACCGCACTCGACATGCAGGTCCGCGCCGAACTGGCGTACCGCGAGACGCGTTACCTGGCGGCGCTCCAGCTCACCATGAGCGCCCGCGAGCGAGCGCTGCGTGCGCTCCAGCTCTGCAACGCGAGCGAGTCGCTCGACGAGACGGTCACGAGCGCGCTCCAACGCACCGATGACGTCCTGGCGCGCGCCCACGACTCCGTGGACGCGAACGGCAGCGATCGCGCCCGCCGATTGCTGGCGAACGCCGACAGCCTGCAGGCACGCGCCCGCGCCGAGGCCGACGCCGGCCACCTGCGATTGGCGCTCCGGCTCACGCGACAGTCGCGCGAACAGGCCGTGCGCGCCATGCGCGGAACGGAGTCCGGGGAGCGACGCTGATTCGTCATTCCCGCACGACGATCGTGAATCACCGCGCCCGGAGCCGTCTCGAGACGACCCCGGGCGCGATTCTCGCGGTGGCGCTGGTGGCGCTGGTGGCGGGTGCCGCGCGCGCCCAGGTGCCGGACACGAACTTCGTGCGCATCGAGCTGGGCGGCTCTTCCGACGTCACGAACGAGCGCTTCTACCTTGACACGTTCGACGACACCACGTTCACCGGTCGGCGGCTGTCGGGCACGCCCGAATACCGAAGCGCGGGCGTGGCGGCGTTCGAGGCCGCGGGCGCGTTCGTGAGCGGCAGCCGGTTCCGGCTGCGGCAGGAGGCCACGGCGGGCGACCGACTGTTGCGCAGCTACACGCGACTCGAGATCAAGGGCGAGCCGGCCGAGGGCTATCGGCTGCTGCTCACGCCCGAGCTCGACATGCGTCGCGACCGCTCGTTCGGCGCAGACCGCCGCGAACTGCGCCTGCGACCGAACGGGCGCCTGCGCTATTCGACGTTCGACCGCTCGGACGCGGTCGAGTTATTGGTGGGCGGAGACTGGCTGCGCACGGCGGGCACGTCCGACGTGGTCACGCTCGACCGCAATGCCGGCCGCGCCTGGCTGCGCTGGGCGCACACACCGCTCGAGGCGCTGTGGGAGACCGAACTGGGCTACGGCGCGGACGTGCGCGCGTTTCC
>JANNKI010000450.1:0-3047 GCA_031396225.1 bacterium
CGTCACGGCGCGCCGCCCGACAAGCTCACGGCCGCGGCGCGGCGCTCGCTCGAGGGCTACGCGTTCCCGGGCAACGTGCGCGAACTCGAGCACACCATCGAGCGCGCACTCATCCTGGCCGGCGCCGACGCCATCACCCCCGCGCACCTGTCGTTCGCGCAGCCGGAGTCGCGCATCGACCAGGGCTGGGTGCCGCGCATCCCGCCCGAGGGGCTGTCGCTGGAGACGCTCGAGCGGGAGCTGATCCTCCAGGCGCTCGAGCGCGCGGCGGGCAACAAGAGCGCAGCCGCGCGGCTCCTGGGACTCACCCGCCGCACGCTCTACTCGCGCATGGAGAAGCACGGCCTGCGCGTGCCGGGCGAGGGCGACGACGCCGAGGGCGAAGGCGAATGATGCGCCGCCCACGCCCGTTTCGCTGGTGTATGCTCGCGCACCCATGAACGTCCTGCGCGGCCTCCTGCTCGACAACCTCGGGCTCAAGTTCACGGCGCTGCTGCTGGCGGTGCTCGTGTACCTGAACGTGTACACCGACCGCGAGGCCACGCGCCTGATCTCGTTCCCGATCGAATACATCGAGCTGCCCGAGTCGCTCAGCATCTCGGGTCCGGCGCCGGCGGTGGTGCAGGCCAAGCTCAAGGGCACTGGCAAGCAGCTCATCATGCTGCTCGTGAGGGAGCCGCGCCTCAAGCTGTCGCTGGCCGGAGCGCGCAGCGGGCGCTTCGAGCGCATGCTTGCCGCCTCGGACCTGCCGCTCCCGGCCGAGGGCTCGGTCACGCTCGAGAAGCTGGTGGGACCCACCGTGGTCACGCTCGAGATCGACCGGCGCGTGCACCGCGACGTGCCGGTGGCCCCACGCGTCGCGGGGCAGCCGGCCGCCGGCTTCGCGTGGAACGGGGTGGCGCTCGCCGAGCCCTCGCGCATGCGCGTCACCGGGCCCGAGCAGGTGCTGCTGGCGCTCGACACGCTGGAGCTGACGCCCGTGCGCATCGAGGGCAAGCGCGACACGGTGAGTGCGCGGGTCGCTCCCGACGACCTGCCCGACTGGTGCACGGTCGAGCCCGCCACCGTGCTGGTGCGCCTCAAACTCGGACGGCGCGTCCAGTGACCGGCGCGGGTGCACTCCGAATGCCGCGCGCATGGCGCGCAGCGTGCACGGCGTCGGGACTGGCACTGGTCGCGGCACTGGGGACGGGCGCGGTGCTGCCGCAACGGTTCGTGGCCTCGCCGGTGCCAGCGGCGCCGGGGAGTCTGGCGCCCGTGCTGAGCGAGGGCCCCGACGGCCAGCTCGTGCTCAGTTGGCTCGAGCCCGCCGGCAAACGGCACGCGTTGCGCTTCAGCGAATGGCGCGACGGGGCGTGGCGCTCGCCGCGGACGGTCCTGGTGGACGACAGCCTGTTCGTGAACTGGGCCGACGTGCCCTCGGTGGTGCCCGTCGGCGGCGAGCGGCTGGTGGCGCACTGGCTGCGTCGCACCGCGGGCGGCACCTATGACTACGCGGTCAAACTGGCACGCTCGGCGGACGGCGGCCGAAACTGGACGGTTCCGGTCTCGCCGCATCACGACGGGCTCCTGGGCGAGCACGGATTCGTCTCGCTCGTGCCCTGGCCCGAAGGCGGCATGGCGGCGCTGTGGCTGGACGGTCGCGGCATGACCGGCGAGAGCGGCGGGCATGCCGCCGGACACGACGGCGGCATGACGCTCCGCCATGCGGTGCTCGGGCCCGACGGCGAAGCCGGCCACGAGACGCTGCTCGACGTGCGCACGTGCGAGTGCTGCCAGACCGGTGCGGCGCGCACGCGGGACGGGCTGGTGGTGGTTTACCGAGATCGCTCCGAGCGCGAGGTGCGCGACATCTATTGCGTGCGCTGGCAGGCCGGGCGCTGGAGCGATCCGCAACTCGTCGCCGCGGACGGCTGGGAGATCGCGGGCTGCCCCGTGAACGGCCCGGCGATCGCTGCTCGCGACGACCAGGTGGTGGTGGCGTGGTTCACCGCACCGCGCGACTCGGCGCGCGTGCTGCTCAGCCGTTCGAACGACGGCGGTCGCACGTTCGCCACCCCCGTGCGCGTGGACGAGGGTTCCCCCACCGGACGCGCGGACGTGGCACTGCTCGCCGACGGCTCGGCGGCGGTGTGCTGGATCGAGGGCGAGAAGGGTCCGGTGCGGATCCGCGCACGCCGCGTCGCCGCGGATGGTGAGCTCGGCGCGCCAGTGACCGTGGCCGCCTCGTCATCTGCGCGCCGAGCCGGGTTCCCGCGCCTGGTGGCGATGGGAGACTGGCTCGTGTGCGCCTGGACCGACCCCGCGGAGCCGTTGCGCATCCGCTCCGCCGCCGCGAGCCAGCGGGTGCTGCCGCGCTGACTCGCCGTGCGCGGAGCCACCCCGCGCGCCTTCTCGAAGGCCGCACGAAGTCGGCCTTGGGGTCTGTTGCGGTCTTCCTCGCCGCCTCGAGCGCGCGACCTGCCGGGCCCCGGGGCCGGGCCGCGGTCCCGGCCCGAAAGCGTCCCAAACGCCGGGAAACAGCCGCCGGGACACGAGAAGTCGTCCTGGCACGAATCCGCGTCTTGACACCCCGAGCGCGTGGAACCTAAATTTAATCCGTCGCTGCGTGCTGTCCGCCACGGACCTCGCGCGCTCCGGCGGCTCGCCCGGCCGTGTCACTCCTCGGGCGACCCAGATCCCAGCCGCTCCCCGAAGCGCCGCAACGCCCGGATTCCCCTCCGGTCCCGCTTCCCCACACGAGGCATCGCGCTCCACCCTGACCCGGGCCACCGGGTCCGCACTCACCGTACCTTCCTCCCGGCCAAGGGACCTCACGTCCCACCCCACAGGCCACACGAACACCGAGAGCCGCCCCACGGGCGAGCCCCCACGTCACCTCTGCCTACGCCACGAGGCGAGATCACCATGGAAGAGATCACCGAGACCGTCGTTCCCACCGCCGAGACTCTCGATCTTCAGCGCCTCAAGGCCAAGACCATGACCGAACTCCTGGCGCTCGCCACGGAGCTCGAGATCCAGGGCACGAGCGGCCTGCGAAAGCAGGA
>JANNKI010000507.1:0-7227 GCA_031396225.1 bacterium
CATCACCTGTCGTTCGTGGCTCTGGGCACCCTGACGGCCGTGGTGTGGGACAGCACCGGCGTGTGGGGACTCTTGTTGGTGGCCCTGCCCGTGCTGGTGTCGCGCCACGCGTTCCAACTCTCCGTGGAACTCAAGAGCGACCTCAAGGACTTCGTTCGCACACTCACCGAAGTGCTCGAGGAGGTGGATCCGTACACGCGCCATCATTCAGTGCGCGTCTCGAGTTACTCCATCCGGCTCGCGCGCGGCCTGCGTCGTCCCGAGTCGGAGGTGGAGGAGATCGAGTACGCCGCACTCGTGCACGACCTGGGCAAGATCGGGCCGCAGCACCAGTTCATCCTGCAGAAACCCGGCTCGCTCACGCACGAGGAGCAGCGCACGCTGCGCGCGCACCCCGCGGCCGGCGCCGAGATCGTGGCAAAGGTGCGCACGCTCCGGCGCGTGGCCGAGATCGTGCGCTCGCACCACGAGCGCCCCGACGGGCTCGGCTATCCGTTCGGGCTCCGTTCCGAGGACGTGCCCATCGGGGCACGCATCCTGAACGTGGCCGATGCGTACGATGCCATGACGAGCGACCGCCCCTACCGCCGCGCGCTGCCCGTCCCGGCCGCACTGGCCGAGCTCGAGCGGGGCGCCGGCACGCAGTTCGACTCCGAAGTGGTGCACTGCCTTCTGCGGATGCACGCCGCGGGAAAGTTCCCGCTCGTGCCGAGCCCGAGCAGCGAGGATCTCCAGTTGTTGCGTCTTCGCACGCGGGTGGGCAGCTGATGCGGTACCGCGACGCCGGCGTGAATTTGACGCGCTCCGACGCGATCAAGGATGAGGTCCTGCGCGAGGTGCGTTCCACGTGGGGCGACTCCGTCGCCCCGTTGGTGGGCGGATTCGCGGGCGTGATGAGGTTCCCGGGCGCGGGTGGGCTGCTCGCCGCCACCATGGACGGCGTGGGCACCAAGCTCCACCTGGCCCAGTCGGCGGGCCGGCTGGACGACGCAGCGGCCGATCTCGTCTACCACGGCGCGAACGACCTGCTCGTGCACGGGGCCCGCCCGCTCGCGTTCCTCGACTACCTGGCGCAGGCCAGGCTCGATCCCGCCGACGTGCTCGCCGCGGTGCGCGGCCTGGCACGCGCTTGCCGCGAGGTGGGCGCGGCGCTGCTGGGCGGGGAGACCGCCGAGATGCCCGACACCTACCTGCCCGGCGTGATCGACGTGGCAGGTTGCATGTTGGGGACGGTGGCGCCGGAGCTCCTGCTGGATGGCTCGAACGTGCGTCCGGGCGACCGCGTGTTGGGGCTCGCCGGGAGCGGACTCCATACGAACGGCTACTCGCTCGCGCGCCGCGTGCTCGCCTCCTCGGGCCTCACGCTCGCCGATGCGCTGCCGGGCGGCGACGGAGAGACCGTCGGTGACGCCCTGCTCGCGCCGCATCGTTGGTACGGACGCACGCTGCTGCCGCTCGCCGAGGCCGGCCGGGTGCGGGCGATGGCGCACGTCACGGGCGGAGGCCTCGCAGGCAACCTCGTGCGCGTGCTGCCCGCGGGCTGTCGCGCCCATGTCTCGGCCGAGGCGTGGCCGCGGCCAGCGCTCTTTCGCTGGCTCGCGACCGCCGGCGTCGTGCCCGAGGACGACGCGCGCCGTGCGCTCAATCTCGGAGTGGGCATGGTCGTCGTCGCCGCACCCGACTCGGCCGCGGGCGTGACCGCCGAGCTCACGCGAGCCGGCGAGACGGTGTGGGCGCTGGGTGCGATCGCGCCAGGCGAGCGCGGCGTGGAGTGGACCCGCCCCTGAAACACGGACGCCCCCTTTCGAATGCCCCCGCTCCCGAAGTTCTGGAGGAGCTGCATGGAACGGTCGTCGCGAGGTGAGCTGGCTCTGGAGTTCGAAGTCCCCGAGTTGATCGGCGATTCCCCGGCGTGGCGCACGCTCGTGGAACAGCTGCCGCGGGTGGCGGCGAGCGGACTGCCCGTGTTGTTGATGGGCGAGACAGGCAGCGGCAAGGAAGTGGTGTCCCGCGCGCTGCACGCGCTCTCGTCCCGGCGGCGCCAGCCGTTCGTGGCGCAGAACTGCGGCGCCACGCCCGACACGCTCATCGAGAGCGAGCTGTTCGGGCACGCGCGCGGCGCGTTCACCGGCGCGATCGGCGACCGCACCGGGCTGTTCGAGGCCGCCGAGGGCGGCACGTTGCTGTTGGACGAGATCGGCGATGCCAGCCCGCTCTTTCAGATGAAGCTGCTGCGCGTGCTCCAGGAAGGCGAGGCGCGTCGCGTGGGGGACTCGCGCGCACGCCGCGTGGACGTTCGCGTGATCGCGGCGACGCACCGCCCGCTCGAACGCGTCGTGGGCGGCGGCGGCTTCCGCGCCGACCTGTTCTTTCGCCTGGCCGCGGTGCGGCTGCGCCTGCCTTCCTTGCGCGAACGCGGTCGCGACGTGCTGTCGTTGGCTCGACACTTCCTGGCGCGGGCGGCCGCGCGCGCGGGCGGACCGCCGCCCGAACTGGCGCCCGATCTGGCGGAACGGCTGCTGCGTCACGCGTGGCCCGGGAATGTGCGGGAGCTGGCGAACGCTTGCGCGTTCGCGGTGAGCGTGGCGGGAGCACGCACGCGCGTCGGCGCCGAGCACTGGCCCGACGCGCCGTTCGCCGAGGCGGTGGCGGAAGGCTCGGGCCTGCACGCCGAGACGCGCGCGCTCGAAGAGCGTCGCCTGCGCGAGACGCTGCGCCGTACGCAGGGCAACAAGACGCAGGCGGCTCGGGCACTCGGGCTCTCGCGACAGGGACTGCTCAAGAAGCTCCGTCGCTACGGTCTCGGCGTGCCCCCGACGCTTGACGATGTCGTGGGCGCTGACTAGGTTCGCGAGGAGTGCCGTGAGCGCTGCCGCGCCCTGGGCGTGGCGCATCCGTCGGGCTGTGTCGTCATCGGAGGCCGAGTGGCGAAGAAGTCGCTGAAGATCGCACTGGTCGGAGTGGGCGCCGCCGCCCAGATCAACCACCTGCCCGCGCTCAAGAAACTCGAGGACGTGGAGTTGGTGGCGCTGTGCGATCGCGACCCCGAGAAAGCAGCGCGGGTGGCGGCGAAGTTCGGCGTCCCCACGTCGTATTCGCGGCTCGAGGAGCTGCTCGCGGACGACGCGATCGACGCGGTGGACCTGACCACGCCCAACTACCTGCACGCGCCCATGGCGCTCGCCGCACTCGAGGCCGGCAAGCACGTGCTGTGCGAGCGCCCGCTGGCCCGCAGCGGCGTCGAGGCCGCGGCCATGGCGAAGGCGGCCAAGAAGGCCGACCGCTTGCTCATGTGCGCATTGCAGCACCGCTTCCGCCCCGACGCACAGCTGCTCCGCAAGTTCGTGGACAAGGGCGACCTGGGCGAGATCTTCCTCGCCAAGGGCGGGTGGCTGCGGCAGAAGACCGAGTGGGACTCCGACGAGTGGCGAGCGCAGCAGCGCGAGTCGGGCGGAGGCGTCGTGCTGGACCTGGGCTTCCAGATGCTGGACCTGGCGCTGTGGGTGATGGGGGGGCCCAAGGTGGTCTCGGTCACCGCCAGCGTGCACCGCTCTCGCAAGGGCGAGGTGGAGGACTCGGCCACGGCGTTCCTGCGCCTGGAGTCGGGCGCCACGCTCACGCTCGAGCTCACGTGGGGGCTGCTCATGGAGAAGGACTTCGCCTACCTGAACCTGTTCGGCTCGGGTGGCGCGGCACTCCTGAACCCGTTCCGCGTACACAAGGGCATGCACGGCACGCTCGTGAACGTGACGCCGACGCTCGAGACTTCGCGCAACCAGTACCGGCAGTCCATGGAAGCCCAGATCCAGCACTTCGCCGACGCGCTCCGGGGGGCCAAGCACCCCATGGGCCTGGCGGCGGAGATCCTCCCGGTCATGGAGCTCATGGACGCCATCTATCGGAGCGCGGATCAGGGCAGGGAAGTGAAGGTCGGCTGACGTGGCCGCTGCCGGCCGCAGGGATCTCGCCTACGCCGCCGCGTCGGGCCTCGTGCTCGGCGCGGCGTTCTTGCCAGGGGTCCCCGGGCTGATCGCGTGGGTGGCGTTCGTCCCGCTGCTCCTGGCGCTCGAGCGCCGTGTGACCGCGGGTCGCGCGCGCTCGTGGTTCGCGCTCGGCTTCGCGGGCGGTACGGTGTTCTTCCTGCTCGGCATGCACTGGATCGCGCTGCTGAACGATGTGGCGCTCACGATCGGCTGGCTCAAGTACGTGGGCTGGGTGCTCGGCTCGCTCTACCTTGCGTTGTTCTGGGGGCTCGCGGCCTGGATGGCGGGCTGGCTTTCGCGGCGCTCCGGCGTGCCCGCCCGCTGGACCTTCGCAGCCACGATGTTGCTCGTCGAGGAACTGCGCGGCTCGGGCGACCTGGGCTTCCCGTGGTTCCAGCCCGGCTACACGCAGCACGAGATCCTGCCCGTGCTTCAGCTGGCTTCGCTCGGCGGCGTCACGCTGGTGACGCTGTGGCTGTTGCTCCTGAATGCGACGCTCGTCTCGGTGGTGCGCACGCGCCGTGCCACCGAGGTGGCGCAAGCACTGCTGCTCGTCGCGCTGCCGCTCGCTTGGGGTTCGTTCGAGCTCTCGCGGCGGCGCGAGCCTTCGGGCCCGCTCGTCTCGCTGGTTCAGGGCAATATCCCGGGCGAGATCAAGTGGGCCGGAACGCACCAGCAGCAGATCCTCGACACGTTCGTGTCGCTCTCGGACTCGGCGGGGCGCGCGGCGCGACCGCGGCTCGTGCTCTGGCCCGAGACCGCGACGGGCAGCTACGTGCGCCGCAATCCGGCCCAGTCGATCGCCGTCGCACGCCTCGCGGCGCGGATCGACGCGCCCGTGCTCATGGGATTCGCGCACTGGACATGGGGACCCGATGGCGAGCCGCGCCCGTGGAACGCGGCGGGGGCGTGGAACCCGGACGGGTCGCTCTCGCCGATGTATGCCAAGCGTCACCTGGTGCCGTTCGGCGAGCGCGTCCCCTTCCAGGCCCTGATCCCCGCGCTCGGCCGCTGGCAGCTGGGACAGGCGGAGTGGATGCCCGGTGAACGCACCGAACTGTTCCCCGGCCCGGGGGGTCCCGACCAGCCGCTGGCGGTGCTCATCTGCTTCGAATCCATCTTCCCGGACCTGGCGCGGCGCGACGTGCTGGCGGGTGCCCGCGGCCTGGTGAATCTCACCAACGACGAGTGGTTCGGCGACGGTGCCGCGCTCGTGCAGCACGCGGCGATGGCCCCGTTCCGCGCGGTGGAGCATCACGTGCCACTGCTGCGCTGCGCGAACACCGGAGTCACCGCGATCGTGGACGCGCACGGCGTGATCACCGCGCGACTCCCGACGTTCGTACCGGGCGTGCTGACCGCGCCCATGCCGGCCGTGGGCGCGCGCACGCCTTTCACACGTTTCGGAGACTGGCCGGGCACGCTCGCCGCGCTGGTCACCGTGCTCCTCGGCTGGGCGCCATGGCGTCGAGGCACGCGCGGCGCCACGCGTTGACGGTGCCGCGTCGCGCCGGTAGATTGCTTCTTTCCTGACGACCTGTCGGACCTTCCTCCATGGAGACCCGCACTCGTGTCGCCGGTTCCGCCGGATCTGCTCGGATCGTTCCGCGCCGTGACGCGGAGGGCTAGGGTGCCTGAGCGGGGTGGAGCGTGAGCCGCACCGTCGCCATCCTCGGCGCCACCGGCATGGTCGGTCGCACCACGCTAGCGATCCTCGAGGAGCGCGCCTTCCCCTTGGATGAGTTGCGCCTGCTCGCGAGTGAGCGATCCGCGTCTCGCACCCTCCGATTCCGCGGTCGCGACGTGCCCGTGCAGGTCGTCTCGGAACAGGCGTTCGCGGGCGTATCGCTGGCGTTGTTCGCCACGTCCGCGGAGCTCTCGCGACAGTGGGCGCCCGTCGCACGTGCCGCCGGCGCTCGCGTGGTGGACAACTCGAGCGCCTACCGCATGGAGCCGGACGTGCCGCTCGTGGTCCCCGAAGTGAATGGTTCCCTGCTCGACGTGGGACCGGGCCTGGTGGCGAATGGCAACTGTGTGGCGATCCCGCTGGTCCTGACACTCGCCCCGCTCGTTGCCCTGGCACGCCTCGAGCGCGTGGTGCTCGCCAGCTACCAGTCGGTGTCGGGGGCGGGCAGCGAGGCGATGGACGAACTGGAGCGCGGCGTGCGCGCCGGGCTCGAGTCCGCGCCGCCGCCGCGGTCCGACGGCCGGCCGCCTTTCGCGTTCAACGTGCTGCCGCACATCGACCGGTTCGACGCCGAGGGCTGGACCGGAGAGGAGCGGAAGATCGTGAACGAGACGCGACGGATGCTCGCTCGTCCGGACCTGGTCATCACGCCCACGGCCGTGCGCGTGCCCGTGCGCGTGGGGCACTCGGCGGCCGTCGTCCTGACGTTCGACCGGGCAGTCGCACCCGCGGCCGCGCGCGCGGCCTGGCAGGCGTTCCCGGGACTTTGCGTCGTGGACGAGCCGGAAGCCGAGCGCTACCCCACACCGCTCGAGGCCACCGGTCAGGACGACGTGCTCGTGGGACGCGCTCGGCGCGACCTTTCGGACGAGCATGTGCTGGTGTTCTTCTTCGCGTCGGACAATCTGAGAAAGGGCGCGGCGCTGAATGCCGTGCAGATCGCGGAACGCCTCGCCGGCATCGCGGCCGGGGCGCGGTGACGGCGGCGAGGACGTTCCGGCTGACGGTGGCGTACGACGGCACCGGGTTCCATGGCTGGCAGAAGCAGCCGGACACGCGGACGGTGCAGGGTGAACTGGAGGCGGCCTTGGCTCGGGTGCTGGCGAGCGGCGACGTGACCGTGGCAGGAGCGGGGCGCACCGACGCGGGCGTGCATGCGCGCGGCCAGGTCGCGTCGTTCACGCACGAGACGAAGCTGCCCGCGCGTGCGCTCCCACCACTCCTCAATCGCGAGCTGCCGCGCGACATGCGCGTCACGGATGCCGCCGAGCGCCCGGACGGGTTCCACGCCCGGCACTCGGCCCGCGCGCGGCGCTACGAGTACCGCCTTCTCGCCGCGCCTGACGTGCTGCGTGAGCGCTACGCCTGGGCGCCCGGCGCTCTCCCGCCGCTGGCGGCGCTGCGCGCTTCGGCGGAGCCTCTCGCCGGGACGCACGACTGTTCGGCGTTCCAGGCGGTCGGCAGCTCGCCCGCCGACCCCGTGTGCGAGTTGCACCATGCGCGGTGGTCGGATTGCGAGGGCGGTGCGGTTTTCGACGTGATGGCGAATCACTTCCT
>JANNKI010000343.1:0-2387 GCA_031396225.1 bacterium
GGGCTTCCATTCGCGCGGGTAGTCGGGCAGCAGCTCGAATCGCACGTCCAGCACGCGCGAGGGCCGCAGGCTGCCGGGGGCCACCAGCCAGTCGCCGCGCGACACCTGCTCGCGCTCGACTCCATGCAGCGCGAGCGCGGTGCGCTGGCCGGCCAGCGCCTGCTCCACGGTCTCGCCGTGCACCTGCACGCGGCGCACGCGCACTTCTGATCCGAGTGGCAACAGTTCCAGCACGTCACCCGTGCGCACGTGCCCGCGCCACAGCGTGCCGGTCACCACGGTGCCGAAGCCTTCCACGGTGAACACGCGATCTATCGGCAGCCTTGCGGGCTCTCCGAGCCCGCGCGCCTCGAGCGACGCGAGTTGTTCGTCCATCGCCGCAAGCAGCTCCGGAACACCCGCGCCGGTCACGGCCGAAAACGGCACCACGGGTGCCTCCGCAAGCGCCGTGTCGGCCACGAGTGCCCGCACGTCGCGCTCCACCTCGGCCAGCCAGTCGGCGTCCACCAGGTCGCGCTTCGAGAGCACGATCACGCCGCGCTGAACGCCGAGCAGCTTGACGATGGCCAGGTGCTCGCGCGTCTGGGGCATCACGCCCTCGTCGGCGGCGATCACCAGCAGCACCAGGTCCACGCCGCCCACGCCGGCGAGCATGTTCTTCACGAACCGCTCGTGCCCGGGCACGTCCACCAGCCCCACGCGCACGCCGGCGGGGGTCACCAGGGGCGCAAAGCCCAGATCTATGCTGATGCCGCGCTTCTTCTCCTCGGGCAGCCGGTCGGTGTCCACGCCGGTCAGCCGGCGCACCAGCGCGGTCTTGCCGTGGTCAATGTGCCCGGCCGTGCCCACCACGGCCAGGCGGCGGGCAGGGGCGGCGGGCGGCGGGGGCTGATCGGGCTGGGGGGCCATGGGGTGGCGAGTCTACTAAGACCCGGGCCGTTTGGCCGCCCAGCCCCCGGCCCGCCTCTCTCCGCTGAACCCCCCGCCCCCCCCGGCCGATAAACGGGGGGAGTCCGTGTGCCGCTCGCCACCCCTTCGCACCGGCAACCACTCACACCTCGGACGGCGACACCGTGAACGCAGAGGACGCCTTCTTCACATCCAAGGACCGGAACGCATTCGTCGCGACGACGCCGGCCACCCGGGTGCTCGAAGCGCTGGAGCAGGGGCTCGCCCATGCCCTGCCGATCGTGTTGCTGACGGGCAATCGGGGCGTGGGCAAGACCACCGTGATGCACGAGTCGGTGGCGCGCTGGAGCGATCGCGTGCACGCCGCGTGGCTCGATGTCACGGGTCTGCCGCACGAACGGTTCATGATCGAGACGATCCGACTGTTCGGTGGGCACCTGCGCGCGAGCGATGCGCGCCCCGAACAGGTGGGCCGCTTCGCGCACGCGTTGAACGCGGTCCGCGAAGGCGGCTGCACGCCGCTGCTCGTGGTGGACAACGCGCATCTGCTCGATGCCGGGTCGCTGGCCGAGCTGGGCCGCATGGAGAGCGCGGCGGCGGCCGCGGAGCTGGTGCTCAAGCTGGTGCTGATCGGCTCTCCGGCGCTCGGGGCCACACTGGCCGACGTTTCGCTGGAATCGCTGGTCGTGCGCATCGGCGTACGTTGCGAGCTCGAACCCATGTCGCAGGCCGACACGCGCGAGTATCTGGCGCATCGCGTCGAGGCCGCGGGTGGCGACAGCGCGCATGGGTTCTCGAAGAAGGCCGCGCGCGAGATCCACGAGGGAACGGGTGGTCTGCCGACGTTGGTGAACGCGCTCGCGGACGAGGCACAGCGTTGCGCCAATGCAACGGGCACCGCCATGGTGGGCCCGGAGCATGTGCGCGCGGTGATCGCCGCGGCGATCCGTGCGGAACCGAGTATCGACTCGACCGGTGACGACCAAGTCGACCTGGACGACACGAACCCGCCGACCGGGGCAGAGGTCGCGGCCGCGCCGGCATCACCGCGCGCCGCACTGCCCGAGAAGCCCAAGGTGATCGCGGCTCCCAGGCCCGCATCCACGCCGCCGTCGGCCGCCGCGCGCGTGCCGCCGCCGCCCACGCGTCGGGCCGCGCTTCCCATTCCGCAGGCGCCCGAACTCGACGTATCGCATCCGCGCGTGCGTGACTGGGTGTCGCGATTCACCGATGGACAGGCGCCGCTCAACTTCGGCGGGCGCATGAAGCTGCCCACGAGCGAGTCTTCGACGTTGTTCGAGCCGGCGCCACCCGCACCCCCCAAGCCACCTCTGCCTAAGAGCGGGGCCGCCGCACCCGCGGCCAGTGGCTCGGGCTCCACGCGCTACAAGCCTCCGGTGTGGCCTTTGCCGCAGAAGCCCGAGGATGCGCGTGTGCCCGTGCCGGAGCCTGCCGCAGTCGAAGCCACGCCGGCACCG
>JANNKI010000603.1:0-1579 GCA_031396225.1 bacterium
GTCGAGACCGCACCCAGCGTGACCGTGGAGCTGGCGCTCGCCTGGCCGGGTACGCCCGGCCGGTCCACCAACGCCACGGCGGCGTTGTCGAAGTAACCACCCTCGTTCGAGTTACAGCCGAGCGAGATGGCGAAGCGGAAGCACTGCTGTTGGTGGCCAAGGAAGATACGCACCGAATCCGGGATACCACTGGCGCGCGACGTGCGCAGCGGGGTGCCGTTATCCGCGGCGCCTTCCAGGTCCGTGAAACACTGTGGCTCGGGGTTGAACACGATGCAGGCGCAGAAACTGATTCCCCCCCAGCATTCGGCGCCGTTTGGCTGGGTGGCGGGATAGCTTTGGTGACCGAACGCCCAGGACTGGCCGGAAAAAAACAGGTTGAACATGCCGGCGTACATGTCGTACCAGATGATGAAGTCGTCGCTCCAACTACGGATCGTGGAGGAGATCCCCATCGAGTTCGCTACGCCTCCGGGGCCGGGGAGTAGGTTGATCGTGGGCGAGATGACGTTGTGCGAGATCTCGCGGAACGCGGTGAACCGCGAGTCGCCGGCGTTCTCGCCGTCGTCGTGGTTACCCACGGTCAGCACCAGTCCACCGATGTTGCAGTTGCGTGCCGGAGAGTCGGGAGGACCGCAGAGATCGTTGTAGGTGAGGTTCGACAGCGCCTCGACGTGGATGTACTCGCCCGGCGGTTTGCCGGTCGAGCGCCAGACATCCGTTGTCGCCAGCGCCGGCGGCAGCGGGAAGCGATTGTCGATCGCGCCCACACCGCTCTGCTCCTCGGCCTCGAAATCGCCGATCACCGCCGGGCCCGAGCCCGTATCGACGATCACGTCATCCAGCAGCACCGCGCCGCGACTGTGCGAAGTGTATCCCGAGTTGCGCGAGTCCGAGTCCGCGAAGCCGCGGTTCGTCTTGCAGCGGAACACCAGGCGCACGTCACCCGAGCCGCCGCCGAGGATATTGCTGATGAGCGCCGCGGGTACCTCGATCGCTCCAGAGTTCGGCGTCGCATCCAGCGTGTCCGCCGGATTGTTGCCCGCCCTCGCGAAGATCTCGTAGTAGTTGTTGCCCGCGCCGAAAGTCTTGAGTACTTCCGAGAACCAGCGACGCTGCTTGTCGTACACCGCGCGCGTGACATTGTCCGAGTACACGCAAGCGGCGTCGTTGACCGGCGCGCCCACGTACACCATGAACGAGTCCTGAGGTGCGTTCGCGCCGGCCGCCGAGCTCGAGATGAAGTTGCCGGCCGTCACGGCGAGCGGATCGCCATGGAACCAGCCCGTGCGCGTCGCGGCACTCGTCCCGATGCTGGTGGACATGCGCGTACGGTAGTTGAACGACACCGTCAGCGACTGCGCCGACGTCATCGCGATGTCGCGGTAGAGGATCTGGTCGATCTGGTCCGGGTAGCCGGGGAAGCGATGCGGGGAACCGCCGCCGGCCGAAGTGACGTCCTGCAGACCACACACCGTGAACTGGTTGAACGGCTGGCCCGTGACCGCATCCACCACGGTGTTATCGGCGTGCTGGCGCAGACCGCACCATGCCGACTGCGTGCCGCTGATGGGTGACC
>JANNKI010000351.1:0-1710 GCA_031396225.1 bacterium
CGGGGACGACGCCGGCTATTACCTGGCGATCGCCCGGAACGCGTGCCTGGGCCACGGCTTCAGCTTCGACCGCCTGAGCCCCACCAACGGCTTCAATCCGCTGATGCCGCTATTGCTGATCCCGCTTGACCGCGTCCTCGCGCCCAGCTACGACCTCGTCGCCTGCTTTCGCATCGGGGCGTTGGTCAGTTGGATCGCCGTGGGGCTGTCCCTGGTCGCGCTCTGGCGCCTGGGCGGCCGCGTGTTCGAGGCCTACGGTCTCAGCGGGGCGACGGCGACAGCGGCGACGGGGGCGCTGCTGTTCTTCACCACCAGTTTCGTGGCGCTCAAAGGTTATTACGGGATGGACGCGTTCCTCGTGCTGGCATTCACGCTCGCCCACCTCGCATGCGTCGCGCGCGACGGGCCGCTGGCCGCCGGAGCCGGCTGGGCGCTCCGGGATGGCGTGTTGCTCGGCGGCGCGGTGCTGTCGCGGGTGGACTCGCTCCCGCTGGTGGCCGCGGCGTTTCTTGTGATGGCCTCGGTGCCTCGGCCCGGTTTGCGAACAGTTTCCAGAGTGCTCGCGCGTGCTGGCGTGGTGCTCGCGGTGATCGGGCCCTGGCTGGCGTGGAATCGCCTCGCGTTCGGCGACTGGCTGCCGATCTCCGCGCAGCTCAAATCCTCGTTCCCGCACTGGAACCCCGCGCAGAGCCTCGACACCGTGCTGCACACGTCGCTCAATCCGGCCGATGAAGCGGCGGTCTTCCTGGGCCTGCTCGTGGCGCTCGCGTGGCTCGCCGCGGATCTCATGGGCCGACTGCGGCCAGGGCGGGAGTCAGGAGCCGATGGCGCACGGTACGCCATGGGAATGCTCGCGGTCTACATCGCGGGACGACTCGCCTGGCTGTTGCTCTTCAGCCGACTGGACGTGCAGGGCAGCTATTTCGTGCTCGTCCATCCGTTCCTGGCGCTGGCCGGCCTGGTGCTGGCCGTGCGCGTGGCGGGCCCGCGCGCGGCCCTGCCCGCCGTGGCGGGTGTGGTGCTTCTGGGGCTGGCGCTCGCCGGCGCCAAGTTGAAGACCGCGCTGCCTGAGGTGCGGGCCATCGCCGCGGCGCAGGGCGACGAGTGGTCGATCGGACGGCGCATCCATGACGCCGTTGGCAGCGAGGACGTCCTCTATGGAGGTGCGTTCGGACTTGTCGGCTTCGTCGCGGACCGCGCCTGGATCAACGGCGACGGTGTCGCCAATGACCGGGCATACCAAGATGCGATCCTCCGTGGCGAGACCGCGGCGCATCTCGCGCTGGACGGTGTGGATTACGTGGTCGTCGCGGTGTCGCCCCCGCGCGAACCAGGGACCGAACCGTTCGCGATGACGATCGTCAGCCATCTGCACGGGGCCCTGGATTCGTTGCGACTCGATCCGACCGACATCGTTCTGCGCGAGCGCATGCGCAGGAACGGGGGCACCGACCTGTGGCTGGTGAGGTGGGCGCCGACCCGGGGCGGAGCGCCCGGTGTTCAGGCCTCGCCCGGCTCCGGCTCGCCGCGGCAACCCGCGCGATAGGCCTGCTCGAGCGCCTGCTGCAACTTGGCGTTCAGCGCGACCGGCAACTCGACGCGCTCCTCGTGGCGATAGATCAGGATGGTGCGCCGGATCGTGTCCACCTCGACCCGGCAATGCACGCAGACAACGAGATGCTGATCCACTTCTCCCACCAGTTCGGCACG
>JANNKI010000095.1:0-3756 GCA_031396225.1 bacterium
GGCGGCCCCGTTGCCGGCGCCTCGCGCGTGGTGCGCGCTGCTCGCGGTGCTGGTCCCCCTGGCGTTGCTCTCGGCCGGCGGCTGTGCGCCGATCGCGGTGGGCCAGCGCCCACCGGCCCCGCCGGCGGCGACCGCCACGAAGACGCCGCCCGCGCCGCCCGCGCCGCCCGCGCCGCGCGAGGAGCCACCCGTGCCGCAGGTGGAAGGACCGTCAGTGGAGACGCGCGAGCCGGTGCTCGACATCGGGCTCGCCTGGGACCTGGACACCACGCGCGTGGGCTTCAGCGGCACGCAGGTGCTCGAGGTGCAGAGCCGCGACCGTTCGGGAGTGCACTCCGCCGGTGGACCCATCGAGTTGCGTGCCTCCGGCACGCAGTTGCTGGTGATGCCTCGCGACCGGCGGCGCGCCGTGCCGCTGCTGGTGCTGCACGCCGGCGACACGCTGTGGGTGGGCCCCGAGCGGCTCACCCGGGGCGAGACGGCGGCGCTTCTGTGGAACGGCGGCCACTGGCGCGGGCGCTTCAAGGTGTTCCTGAACCAGCGTGGCCGGCTCACCGTGGCCACGCGACTTGCGCTCGAACCCTACCTGCTCGGCGTGGTCCCGGGCGAGATCGGGGCGCTGTCCGATTCGCTGCTCGAGGCAGGCCGGGCGCAGGCGATCGCGGCGAGGAGCTACACGCTCTTCTACCAGGGGCGACGCGGCGCGGAGGGGTTCGACCTCTTCGCCACGGTCGAGGACCAGGTCTACGGACCGCGCGAGGCGGAGCGGCCGTTGGCCACCCGCTGCGTGGAGTCCACGCGCGGGTTGGTGGGCCTCTCGCGCGGCACGCCGATCCGCGCCAACTACTATTCGACGTGCGGTGGCATCACGGCCGAAGCCTGGGAGGCCTGGCCCACTTCGTCCTACGACTACCTCACGAGCCACCCCGATGCCGGCGCCGCGGGCGATCATTGCGCCTCGTCGCCGGTGTATCGCTGGCGCGAGGAGTGGACGGCGCGTGACTTCGCCGCGAACCTCGCGAAGCACGCGCGAACGTTCGGTGTGTCGCTGCCGGCCGGCGGCGTGGGGGAGGTCGTGGACGTTCGCGTCGCCGAGCGCTCGCGTTCTGGGCGCGTGTGGTGGCTCGAGGTGGAGACCACGACCGGCCTGATCCGCATCCACGCGCACTCGCTGCGCCAGATGCTCCGGCGTGGCGGCAATCCGTCCGCGATCCTCCGCTCCAACCTGTTCAAGATCGCCGCGCGCCGCGACCCCGCCTCGCGCCGGGTGGTGGCCTTGGTCGCGAGCGGCGCAGGCTCCGGGCACGGCGTGGGGCTCTGCCAGACGGGCGCGTTGGGCATGGCTCGGCGGGGCACGCGCGGCGAGGGGATCCTGGCGCACTACTACCCGGGTGCTTCGCTCAAGCGCCTCTACTGACTCCACCCGGACGCCGACAGCGGTGCGACTCGCATCGCTCTTGCTCGAGCGGTCGAGCGCCGGCTCGAGCGTGCCCACGGAGCGCGCGTCACGCCTCTTTGACACCCCCCGGAGCGGTCGCTATTGTGCCGCGTTCCTTGGCGTTGTGGCTGCCTCCTCGTGCCGCTCGTCGGGTGCGGGGTTGTAGTTCAGCTGGTTAGAACGCCTGCCTGTCACGCAGGAGGTCGCGGGTTCGAGTCCCGTCAACCCCGCCACTGTCTTCCACGCGCCGCCCACGGCTGCGCGCATCGCTCGCGTCCAGCACGCGGAGCCCGTGCGCGCCCTTCCCGAGGCGGCGCGAGGCATGTCGAGCCGGTCTGCGGTCGGCTCCGAGCGAGCGCGCCGGCGTGCTCCGCGTGCGCGTGCCCGCCCCGCCGCGCGGCCCTCAGCGCGGCCCCCTGCAAGGCGTTCCGACCGCCGCGGGCGAGGCCCGGAGGTTCCTCCCGGTGAGGCTGCATTTTCCATTGACCCCCCGAGAGCGGTTCGTATACTGCGCGTGCTTTCGAACGGAAGCGCACGGACGAAGCGGCCCGAAACGCTGCGGTGGATCGTGCATCCAAGGTGTCGCGCACGAACGGTGCGGCGGGACGATCACGAGGGGTGGACATGAAGCGCAAGAAGGGCGGCGAGGACGACGAGTTCGACGTCTTCGGCGGTGAAGATGTCGAGGCGCTCGGAGACGACGAGATCGAGGACGACGAGGAGTTCGACGAGGACGACCTCGACGAAGACGAGTTCAGTGAAGGCGATGATTTCGAAGATGATTTCGTTGAGGGGGACGACCTTCAGGTCGCCGATGATGACTTCGAGGAGTTCGGCGGTGGCGACTCGGAGAGATGAAGCACCCTGGTGAACGCGAAGCATTCACAACGCCGCGCCTCGCGCGGGCCTTCTGGAGGTGTCTGACGAAATGACCGGATTCGGGCCTCACCTCATGCTTGATGGGTACGGGTGCGACAAAGCGAAGCTGACGGATCTGAACCTCATCTACCGAATCCTGGAAGAACTTCCCGCACGCATCGGCATGACCAAGATCATGCCGCCCTACGTGTTCAAGTACAGCGGCTTGAAGCCCGAGGATTGGGGCCTGTCGGGTTTCGTCCTGATCGCCGAGAGCCACATCAGCATTCACACGTTCCCGGACAAGAACTACGTGTCGGTGGACATCTTCTCGTGCAAGGCGTTCGACACAGATTTCGCAAGGGATTACCTCGAGCGCACGTTCGGGATGACCAAGGTGGAGTGCAACATCCTCGACCGCGGCACGGAGTTCCCGAAGGACATCAACGGCGCGGCGGCGGAAGTCCGCACGCAGCGCCGCCGCGCGGGTCGTCCGGCCGCCCGAACCGCCTGAGTTAGCAGCCCGTCTCGCGGGCCCCGGCCGGTCATACGGCCGGGGCCTTGTGCTTTCCGGGCCCGGGCGGCAATCTGCCGTCCCCTTTCCCGTGGAAGGAGCCGCATCGCATGGAGCCGCCGTCACCCGCCTGGGGCCTGCCGTACAACTTCGCCGGGCTCGAGCCGGAGTTCTCGTCGTTCGAGTCGAGCCGCGTGGCGGTGTTGCCCGTGCCCTACGACTTCAGCACCTCCTATCAGGGCGGCACGCGCTGGGGCCCGCAGGCCATCCTGACCGCGTCGCGCAACATGGAGGTGTGGGACGACGAGCTGGGTGCGACGTACCGAGCCGGCATCCACACACTGCCCGAGCTGGAGTCCACCGCGCTCGGCCCGGGTGACATGGCGAAGCGCGTGGAGGAAGCGTTCGACTGGCTGCAGGCCGCCGGCAAGCTGCCGGTGATGCTCGGAGGCGAGCACAGCATCACCGCCGGAGCCGTGCGCTCCGCACTCAAGCACCACCCGAAGCTCTCCGTGCTGCAGATCGACGCCCACGCCGACATGCGCGACACGTACCTCGACTCGCCCGACTCGCACGCCTGCGTGATGCGGCGCATCCGCGAATGTTGCCCGGCGGCCTCGGTGGGCATCCGGTCGCTGTCGGAGGAGGAGGCCGAGTACCTGAGCGCCCATCCGGCGCCGCTCTGGAGCACGCGCGGCTTCCGCGCGCTCCGGGGGGACTTCCAACCCATCCTGGACGCGCTCACGGGCGACGTGTTCATCACGTTCGACCTGGACGGCCTGGACCCGGCCTACCTGCCCGGCACCGGCACGCCGGAGCCCGGCGGGCTCGACTGGTACGAGGCGAGCGGCCTGATCGGCGCCGTGGCCGCGCACAAGCGAATCGTTGGCTTCGACGTGGTGGAGCTCGCACCGATTCCCGGCAACGTGGCGTCGGACTTCCTGGC
>JANNKI010000103.1:0-10499 GCA_031396225.1 bacterium
TTCGCCTGGCGGATCGTGAGGTGCGCGTTCCGGAACGACTCGTTGTTGCTGACGGTGCAGCCCGAAGCGCCGGCGGTGAGCCCGATGCCGTGAAAGTTGCAGTCCGAGACGGTATTCCCGTCGATCACGATGCGCTGCCCATTCACGGTCTGGATACCGTAGCTGTTGGCGAAGCTCACGGTGTTGTGCGAGATCACCAGGTCGCTGCAGCCATTCTGGATGTTGATGCCGCGGTCGCCGGTGCGCGTGATCTCGAAGCCGTCGATGGTCACGAACGCCTTGCTGAAGATGTTGAAGCCGTAGTTGCGACGGGTGACAAGCGTCTGGTGCGCCCCCGGGTTGTCCCCGCCGAGATTCACGTACAGGCCCTGGCCCACCACATACCGGAACGTGTTCGCCGGCATGAGGTCGGGAGTCGTCGTGGTGACCGTGAGGCGAGCGCCGTCCACGAACACCTGCGTCGCATTCCAGTTGACGGTGGAGGCGACGAACGCCGTGCCGAGCGACGGCGCCCAGAGGGCGACGTTCGCGAAATTGTCCGAGCCGTCCAGAATGACGCCGGGCCCGGAGGCCTGGAAGACGAACGGCGAGCCGGCGGCACCGGCGAGCGGAACCGTGACCTGCTCACGATAGGTGCCGGGCTTCACGATGATCGTGATGCCCGGGCCCTTGTGGGCCGCCATCGCCTGGGCGATCGTGCAGTAGGGATCGAGTTCGGTGCCGGTGGCCAGGGCGGAACACGTGGCCACCTGGTTGTCGACGTAGTAGGTCTGGGCCATCGCGCTGCTTCCGAGCACAGCGAGAAGACCGACAACGAGGGCGCCGCGGCAGACGCTGGCATGGACCAGTCTGCGCACGGCCGAGAGGGCGTGCGACGTGGGCAGCATGAGGCCTCCGGACCGAGATCCGTGGAGAGAGTGGTAAACCCTGGGGAGGGAGAACGAATCCAAATCCGGATCGCGAGCACTTCCGAGCGGTGGGTAGGAAGTCACTCGCGACCACGATCCGGCTGTCGAATGAGATTAGCGTGTCGTCACCACAGAAGTGAAGGAGAATGTGCGGGACGAACGAAAGTTCCTGCGAGATTCGCGTCACGGGTCAGCACGCTTCACGTGGTATTGCCGGTTCGTTGCGCGTCGGGCATCGCACAGGTTCGCTGTTTTGCGCGCGGCGTGATGTGTTTTGTCCTGGCGAACTGACTCACACGTTGGCGCGTGACGCCCGCCGATCCTCGCGGAGCCGATCGAGGTGCGGCCCGAGGGCCAGGTGGCCCGATGCCACGAGCAACCCCAACGCGAGGCAGCCGAACCACAGCGCGTTCGTGCCGAACCGCTGGAGCACCGCGGTGCCGATGAGCGGCGCGCCGAAGGCAGCGATCCCGAAGCAGAGCCCGTAGGCCCCCTGGTAGCGGCCGCGCAACGCCGTCGGCGCGACGTCGGCCACGACCGCGTTGCCGATCGGGAGGACGCAGATCTCCCCCACCGTCCACACCACGACCCCGACGCCCCAGAGCAGCGGTTCACGCGCGATCGCATTGATACCGAAACCGAGTCCCACGAGCGCCGCCCCGAATGCCAGCGCATGCGAGCGGTTCCAGCGGCTCACGACCGGCGCCGCGAACGGTTGCAGCAGCACGATGACGATGCCGTTCAATCCCAGCACCAGCCCCATCAGGCTTCGCGACAGGCCGGCCTCGGCCATGTAGATGGGCAGCGCCGCGACGTGTTGCATGAAGATGAGCATCACAAGGATCGAGAGCGCGATGAAAAGCGCGAACGGCAGGTCGCGATAGGGCGCGAGGAACCCGCGCACCAAGCCTGGCCTGGCCGACTTCGACTGCTCGGGCTGGGCAGGCCGGGTCTCGGGGACCAGGCGCCAGACCAGGCCCGCGAATGCGATGCTCGTGAGCCCGTCTCCCAGGAACAGCAGCAGGAACGACTTGGTGGCCAGCACGCCGCCCAGCAGCAGCCCGAACGAATAGCCCAGGTTGATGACCCAGTAGAGGATGCCGAAGGCGCGGACTCGGTCGTGCGCCGGCACCAGGTCGGACACGGCGGCCGCCATGGCCGGGCGGTAGGCCTCGCTCAGGAGTCCCACCACGAAGCAGCCCGGCGCGATCACCGCCAGGTCGTGGGCGAACCCGAGCGCCATCATCCCGAGCCCGCCAAAGAGCAGCGAGCCCACCATGGTGGCGCGCCGGCCCACGTGGTCGGCGAGATAGCCGCCGAGTGGGCTGGCGACCGCGGCCCCCGCTCCGTAGCACGCCACGACGGCACCCGCGGTGGCCGCCGAGTAGCCGCGCCCCTGCGTGAGATACACCGCGAGGAACGGCACGACGAACGCGCCGGTGCGATTGACGAACATGCCGGCCCACAGGATCCAGAACGAGCGCGGCATCCCGCTCACCGCGGCGCGGACGTAATCCTTGAGCACGCCGGGCACGGCCGTCAGGCTGCGGCGGTGCGACGTGGGTAGGCAGTACCGGAAGGTCGTTGCATCGACAATGCGTACGGCCTTTCTTCCGGCCGGTCAACGCATCGCACGCGGGGACACATGCTATGGTCCGCCCATGGACCAGCCTCCCTGCTCGGGCATCCCGCAGGTCGCCACGCTCGACGACCTGGTTGAACGCGACAAGGAGCATGATTGCGCGGGCTTCGGCCCACACCATATCTGCGTTCGGGTCGTGGCCGTGGCCGACTTGCCGAGCCGCTTCGGCGTGTTCCGCATCGTGGCGTTCTGGAACAATCGCGATGGAAAAGAGCACATCGCGCTGGTGCACGGCGACGTGTTGGGCGCCCTGGACCTGCCCACGCGCCTCCATTCGGAGTGCCTCACGGGCGATGCGCTCGGCTCGCTCCGGTGTGACTGCCGCGACCAGCTCGAAGTTTCGCTGCGGAAGATCGGCACCCTCGAGCGCGGCGTCGTCCTTTATATGCGCCAGGAGGGGTCGCGGCATCGGCCTGATCAACAAGGTGCGCGCGTACGCACTGCAAGACCGCGGGCTCGACACGGTGGACGCCAACCTGGTGCTGGGGTTCCGCGACGACGAGCGAGATTACGCCGTGGCCGCACACATGCTGGCCAGCTTGAACGTCGGCTCGATCCAGCTCATGACGAACAACCCGAACAAGATCGGGCAACTCGAGCAACTGGGTACGAAGGTGACCGGTCGCATCCCGCACGTGATGCCCGCCACGGAGTACAACCGTGCCTACCTCGAGACCAAGGCCACTCGCTCCGGCCACCAGATGCAGTTCGACGGCAAGCCCCACCTGCCGGAACAGGACGACCCGGTTCTCGTCGAGGAGTAGGTCGGACGTACTTTTCTCTTGACCCATGGATGAGGCGCTGGTCTCATGTGCGCGTTTCCCGGCGGGATATCGTGTCTACGCCCACCCGGCCCCTGGCATGGCCGGCTACTGTGTGGCTCCCCCAACAGTCTGGAGGTGTGCCCATGTCCAGAAGTCTTCGACGCATCGCGACACTGGTAGCTGCCCTTGGGTTCATCGGCCTGGGTGCCGCTCCCGCGAGCGCGAGCCACGCGTGGGCGAACTACCACTGGTCGCGTTCCAGCTTCCCGTTCACGGTGACGCTGGGTGACAACGTCACGTCCGAGTGGACCTCGTATCTGGCGACGGCAGCGGCCGACTGGGGCATCACCGACGGCATCTGCAACAACATCCTGAACCCCGTTCGCTGCGAGGTCGTCTCAGGCGCCGCGCATGTGCGGCCGTGCAAGCCCGCCCTGGGGCGCGTCGAGGTGTGCAACGCACGCTACGGCAACCGGGGCTGGCTCGGGCTCGCCGGCATCTACGTGCAGGGCGACCACATCGTGCGGGCGTTCGTGAAGCTGAATGACTACTACTTCGTCTTGCCCCAGTACGACACGCCCGCGTGGCGCGGGTTCGTGATGGCGCAGGAGATCGGGCACGTGTTCGGCTTGGCGCACCAGGACGAGGACTTCAACAACGCGGACCTGTTGGACGCCTGTGGCAGGGGTTCGTGCATGGATTACTCGGCCGATCCGTCGAACAACACGTCACCCAACCAGCACGACTACGACCAGCTCGCCACCATCTACAGCCATTTCGACGGCGCGGCTCCCGCAGTGGCACAGGAAGCCATCGAGCACGCGGTGGACGAGGAGGACCCGAGTGCCTGGGGCCAGGCGACGCGCTTCGATCGCGGTCGCGGCGTGGTGTACGAGCGCGCGCTCGGCGGCGGGGCCAAGCTGGTGACGTTCGTGATCTGGGCTGAGTAACGCTCGCTTCGCAGGATTCCTGGACGGCTCCGGTCCCCGACGGGATCGGAGCCGTTCCCGTGTAGAGCATTGCAGCCGGCCTACCCGTCGCGCCGGCGGAACACGTGCAGCCTGTAGCCCTCGGCAGTGCCCGGCGACGGCATCGCTCTCAGCGCGCCTTCTTTCGGGTCCAGACCCAGTCGTGCGAACCCAGCTTCCCGGCCTGCATGCCCTCGATGCGCGCGTGCAGGCGACCGTCCGGCTCCAACCAGTACATGACGCGCTGCGGGAAGTCATGCTGCAGGTTCTCGAACACCACTCGGCGGTCCGTGAGTTCGATCGCGCAGAACGCCACCGCCTGCTTGCCGAGCGGACTGGCCAGGTAGCAGACCCTGCTCGAGTCGTGCGGGACGACGCGGAAGAACTCGAACGAGATCATCCGGCCGGCCTTTGTGTCCTTGTGCATGCCGACCAACCCACCTCCTGCCGGCGAGCTCCACGTTTCTTCCATGGTGACGCCGTTCGTGACTCCCACCCACGTGCCTTCCAGCCAGGCGAGGCGGTCCAGGTTCGTCTCGGCCGCCGCGGCAGGGCCGTAGCCGAGACTCAGTCCGGCCACCAGCAGGAGCATGCTCAGGCGCAAGTTCGCCGTCCTTTCAGCGTGAGGTGAACGTGCTGCAGGCGACGGCACGATACGCCCAGGGCTCGCGGCCGCGCTTGTACGAGTGCGACACTTCCGTACCCGCCGCTCCTACTGCCCCGCTCTGCGCTCCGCCTCGGCCTGCAGCGCCTTGCTCGCGTAGATCGCCACTTCGACGCGGCGGTTCTGCAGCCGGCCGTCCTCCGACTCGTTCTCCGCGATCGGCTCTCTCTCCCCCACGCCCAGCGACCTGATCGTGCGGGTGACGCCCTGCGTGCGGAGATAGCGAGTGGCCGCCGATGCGCGCCGCTTGGAAAGGGCCAGGTTGTAGGAGTCACTCCCGACCGCGTCGGTGTGGCCGACGATCATGAGGTCGGACTGCGAGTACTTGGTGAGGCTCGCGGCAAGTGCGTCCAGGTTGGTGCGGGCGTCGCCCTTGATGACGTCCGAGTCAAACTCGAACAGGAGGCCCGAGTCGAACATGACCGCGATGCCCTCGCCCACCCGGTGAATCTTGGCGCCTGGGATGTTCTGCTCAAGCTCCTTGGCCTGCTGGTCCATCTGATGTCCGATGATCGCGCCCGCGGCTCCCCCGACCACCGCGCCGATGATGGCGCCGCGCGTGGTGGAGCCCGTCTGGTTGCCGATCACCCCGCCCGCGACCGCGCCCGCCCCGGCGCCGATCAGGGCCCCCTTGGTCTTGGCGTTCATGGCCGCGCAGCCGGCGAGACAGGCGATTGCGAGGACTCCGATTGCGGCGGTACGAAGCGTCGTGAGAACGGAGGTACGCATGGTGTGGCTCCTCTCATGGCTTGGGGGGGGGTGTGGCTCAGCGCGGGCAGTCTAGACCCGGCGAGGGGTGACACGAAAGGTGCCGTCGGGCGCGGCGTGCTGAGCACTGCTGCGCGGTGGATGGAGCCGGTGGGAGGCTTCCCCACCGGCTGACCTCGGAGCTTTACGGCGTGGGCAGGACCACGGTATTGCCGGCCAGCGCGACGGCGCCGATCCGCGCCAGCGCTCTGCCGTTCAGCGTCGCCCCGGTATTCAGGGTGATCGATTGATTCGCCATGATGGTGCCCTTGAAGGCGGACGTCGTTCCGAGGGTCGCCGAGCTGCCGACCTGCCAGAAGACGTTCGAGGACTTGGCGCCACCTGACAGGATCACGGCGCGACCGGACGTCGTGGTCAGCGACGAAACCATCTGGAAGATGAACACGGCATTCGCGTCGCCCTGGCCATCCAGCGTCAGGTCACCCGAGGAAATCGCGAGCGACGAGGTCGACTTGTAGAGACCCGGGGGCAGCGTCAGGCCACCGAGATTCCCTGCGACGGTGACCGGCGCCAGGGTTCGCCCGGCTGCATCGTTGTACGCCACGGTCAGGGCCGCCATGGCCAGTGCGGAGGTCGCATCGCCCGCGTGCTTAGCACCCGTATAAGTTCCGGGCGGGAAGCCAGTCACTGCGCTTCCGGGGCTCACACCCAGATCCCCTGTCAGTGCGGTCGCACCCGTGTTGGTGACGGTCGAGCCGGCGAGAACGACGAACGTGGAGGCCGCGCCGAGGGCGGGCGCCAACTGAGCGCTGGACGCCGCGGACGTCGTGAAGGTCCACACCTTGCTGCTCACCATGGGGTTTCCGGAGGCATCCGTGGCACCGACCGAGATCGTCGCCGTGTATGTGGTGCCAGCCGCGAGGGAGCCGGTCGGCGTGAATCTCGCGATGTTGGTCAACACCCCGTAGCTGACGGTCCCAGGCACGGCGGACTCGCCAGGTCCGGTCACCGAGAACGTGGCTGGCGTGATCGTCGCGAGGTTCATCGGCTCACTGAACGTGGCCGTGATGACGGCTACGCCTGTGCCCCCATCGATCGGGTTGGTGGAACTTACCGTCGGCGCGATCGTGTCGACGCCCGGCGCGCCGGGGCTCTTGTTGTCAGTGCTGCATCCGGCCGAAACGGCCAGGAGCATCGCCAGCGCGAATACGGAGAAATTGCTGTTGCGGGAATGCATCGTAAGTTCTCCTGTTGCGGGAAGTTGTCGCGACACACATGTAGCGCTTGTCGAAGCCTGCCGACAGAACACCGCACGAACGGTGCCATGCGTCCAAGAGCACGTTCGCCTCCCCTCAAAGCGCTGTGCGGGCTGCGACTAGCCCCCTGGGGCGCCGCCGCTAGAGATGGCTGAGCACGCGAGATCGTTGGCCGGGCCGGTAGGAGCTTCAAAGTCACGCTGCTTCTTTCAAACCGGCGTGACGCGACGCAGCGGAGTACGGGGGCTCGTTTCGCGCTGACGACGGGGAGCGGATGGCGGCGCGCCCGCACTCGCTCCTCCGACAAGATCCCGGGCGCGCCTGGTGAGCTCCGGCGGCGCCCAGACATGTCTTCTCAATGATCCTTCTCCGCGAGCAGCGCTCGCCCGAGCATCTCGCGTGGGGGCATCCCGGAGCGCCCGTAAAGCCGGCAACTGAATGAGTAGTCCGAGCGTCCCTGCGCCGCCGGATCGATGTCCCTCCCGTCCACCTGGATGGTCGGGGAACCGAGGAAGTGAAGTCGGGCGGCGTCGTCCGGGTCCTTCACCTCCAGCTCGCGGATCTCGGCGTCGACGCCAAGCGCGCGAACCACCTCGCGGGCCTGCCGCACCGCCGTCACGTGATTCGGACAACCTTCAAAGAATAGAATGTCGATGCGCATGCCAGAGACTCCGACGCCTTGGAAGCTTTGTATAGAGAGCGAGTCGGGAAACGAAGATCTCGACCAGTCTGGAGGCCCCGCGGATGGCGGTGGAGACCGAGGTGGTGACGAAGGCGGCGCGGCGGCGGTTCACGGCCCGGATGAAGGTCACTCGGACGCGCGCCTCGGAGCCGTAGAAGCGATAGTTCCCGGGAGTCCGCCCGGCTGGCTCCAGCCCGCCGGCCGAGGCGCCGACACCGACGATCGGGAACAAACCGCCGCTGACCCGCTCGTCGCGCGCCTCCTCGACAGCATCCGTTGGGGCCGGCGATTCAGGAGCGCGCTCGCTCGCATGCTTCCTCGTGCTGCTTCCGCGTCCCGATGCGAAGTCCTGACCCTTTCGAGGTCGCGACGCCACAGCCTGTCCTCCAGATGGTTGCGCTGACGGTCCCGCTCCATGCGTCACGACAGACCGTGCGGCTGTCACCGGCATTCTACAGAATCCGGCAGCTCCTGCCTCTCCAGACCCCGTGGGGCGTGGTGGCGCGGTGCAGGTAGACGCCGGTCGGGAGCGGACGGCCCCGCGCGTCGCGCCCATCCCAGAGGAAGGTCCCGCGCAGGCTGCCCTCGATCACGCGCACCACCCGACCCGACACGTCGGCGATCTCCAGGCGCGCGGGCTCGTCGGCGAGCGCCGGTGGCAATCCCGCCAGCTTGATGCGGGCACTCGAAGCCGAGGGGTTGGGCGCGATGACGAGTGCGCGAGCAACCCGCACTGGAGCCGACGTCGGTACGTCCAGCACCGCCGCGAACGGATACTCGAAGACGTCCACCGACAGCTCGCAGCTCCAGTCCTGCGCGGCGAACGTATACGTCCCCGGCTGGAGCGTCGAGACGACGACCGATCCACCCCCCATGTCGTCGTAGTAGGGCGTGGTGGCGGTCTCGTACACGCCGTAGTAAGGATCGTAGTCCACCTCCGCGGCATGGAGGTCGATTCGGAGCTGGGTCTCCTCGGGCAACACCAGGTCATCGAACACGATCTCGCCCACCGCCTGGGTTTCGCCGCTTCGGCGAAAGCGTCGAAGCGGCGCGGTCGCGTCCTCCTTGAGCCGGGCTGAGAGCGGGTCGCCGATGCCCCACCGTGTCTGGACCGCCGGTGAATAGACCCAGCTCTCGAACACCACCTCGGCAGGCAGCCAGTTCCAAAGTGGAAGCTGCGGCTCGCGGAGATTGGTCACCCTCGCGCTCGTCATGGTCACCGTGACGCGGCGCCGCGCGGTGATGAACGTGGCGGCCTGGGCGTATGCGCCGGCGTAGTCCTTGATACCGAGGTGATCCACATGGAAGAGCCCGAGGGTGGGCGGCAGCCCGTGAAAGCGCGACCGCGCCGTCATGGTCTGGAAGCGGGCGTCCGGCAGGGCCTGGACGCCGTCATTGGGCAGGTACTCATTGTAGGAGAGCATCAGCGCGCTCAACCCGCCGTTATTGCCGCCGTCATCCGTGGAAGCCACCTGGCCAGTGAGGATCCCGGCGTAGTAGGGGCTGTCAGCTTCCGTGCGTGGCGTGTGGACGTGGGTATTCACCCAGTCGTAGTGCATGTGGTCAATGTCTATTGGCTGGGGCTGAACAAAGTCGAGGTAGCTGACCAGCGCGTCGCGGCTTGCCGCCCAATTGCCCGCGATCAGGCCTTCGATGGTGAGCCAGCGCGCGACGCGCCCCGCTCCCGCAAGGCCCGCCACGTTCTTCTCGATCAGCCAGCGCACGACAAGTGAGCCGAAGCTCGCGCTCACGAAGTTGACCTGATCAGCGCCCGAGCGTTCGAGCGCGCGCTGCGCGTAGCGGGCGACAATGTAGGCGTAGCGCGGCACGCCGCCGCCCCACGCCGAGGTGAGCCGGTCGATCTCGGCGAGGTCTACCGACGAGTAGTAGGGCGGCGCCGTGTCGCCATAGTAGGTGGTCGCGGCCACCGCGTTGGGCAGGAGCGGCCCGCCCGTCGTGTCGGCCAGCGGCAGGCCGGCCAGGGTGGCAAGGCTGTCCTGTAGCATCTCGTGGATGTCCGCGCCGTAGACGCCCTGGCGATCGGCGCCAGTGCGCTCGAAGCCATGTACGTAGACGGTGACGGTGCGATTGGGATCGTGGCTGGCCCCGCGCGGGAGCGCCAGCGCCCACAAGGGCCGCGAACACCGCGAGCAAGCACGATAGTCCGCGGCGGCCAAGCGTGGCCAGGATTCCGGCGTGCGCCGGTACGAGCGGGGCGTCGGACATGGCAGGACCTCCGCGGGAGACCCTACCTCGGGTCCGACAACTGGCGCGAGCGGCCTTCCCAAGTCGTCCGGGGTCGGCCAATTGCAGGACATCCCCGAGCTTCTCGGCTGGCCGACCGCGTGTTCATCGCTGTTCGTGACGCATGCGACGTCCTCGGGCGAGTTTCCCGAGGAGCGTGCTCGCTCGAACTCGGCCGCACCCGTCGCGTCGGTGAGGGCGCCCCGGAGATCCGGAGTGCCCTCCATCTGATGCACTTTCAGCGGCGACTGAGGCGAAGAGAATGGTGGCCCCGACTGGAGTCGAACCAGTGGCACGCGGTTTAGGAAACCGCTGCTCTATCCGTCTGAGCTACGGGGCCACGGGGCGGGGACTGTGGTCGATGGTTTCAAGTTGTGCAAGGTAGCTCCGGCACGGTCTGGCCCGCGCGAGGCAGGCGGGCGGGGAGCATTTGGCTGGAAGAGTACCATCAGCTCACTTCCGCAGCGGGCGCGTGACCTCGTCGAATCGCGGGTGCGTGCGCAGTGCATCGAACAATGGAAGCCGCTCCCACAACGCGATCGAATCGTGCTCCGCGACGGCCTTCTCCATCCAGCGGATCGCATCGTCGATGAGCCCCGCCGACGACGCGGCCACCGCCAGCCAGCTCGGAGGCATGAACGTGTGGCGGGAGCGCGCTTCCAG
>JANNKI010000369.1:0-7086 GCA_031396225.1 bacterium
CCGCAGGCCTCGACCGCAGCGTCGGCCAGGTTCGCGATCTCCTGGTACTGCCCGGACTCGAACAGCGCACGTCCGAGGATGTAGTAGCCGCCCTCGCAGTCGCGCTTACGCGCGATCGCCTGCCGCGCACAACGGATCGCCTCCGCGGAGTGCTGCCCGGCGAACAGGATCCAGGCTTGGGCGACCAGCACCTCGGGGAGGTCCGGGCGCAGGGCCGCAGCCCGCGTCGCGGCGCCGTTGGCCCGCTCCATCCACGACGCTCCGCGGTCGTAGTGATAGTGGTACTGGGCGCACACGTTCGCGATTCCGGCGTAGGGCAGCGCGAAATCGGGATCGAGCGCCACCGCGCCTTCGAACATCTGCAACGCGAATTCGAGGTCCTGGCGCGTGACCCGGCGCAAGTGGCTCTTGCCGCGCAGGTACAGGTCATACGCCTGCAGGTTCTCCGTGGGCTTGGAGGCGATCGCTTCCTGCTCCTGCGGCGAGAGGGTGATGCGCAGCGCCTCGGCGATCTTGCGCGCGATCTCGTCCTGCACCTCGAACACGTCCTGAAGTTCGCGGTCGTAGCGCTCGGACCACAGCGGGAAGTCCGTGCGCGCGTCCATGAGCTGGGCGTTGATGCGCAGGCGATTGCCCGCGCGGCGCAGGCTGCCGCCCAGCACGTACGCGGTGTTGAGCTCGCGACCGACCTGTTGTGGCGTCACGTGCTTGTCGCGGTACGCGAGCACGGTCGGTCGCGGAAAGATGCTCAACCCCTTGATCTTCGAAAGTTCGGTGATGATGTCCTCGGTGATACCGTCGCGGAAGTACTCGTCCTCCTTCACGCCGCTCAGATTCTCGAAGTAGAGCACGGCGATGGACTTCTCGGTGGGCTTGGGGGCCCCGCCCGCGCGCGAATCGCCCTCGGCGGCGCGCCGGCGACCGGAATCCACGTTGTCCCGCTTGAAGCGGATCAAGTCGGTCTTCAACTCTGTCGCGGTCTGGTAGCGCAGGTTGCGATCCTTCTCGAGCGCCTTGTCGAGGATGCGGGCGAACTCGGCGGGCAACGATGCGTTCAACTGGCCGGCGGGCGCGGGGTCGCGATTCAGGATCGCCTCGTAGATCACGGCCGACGTGTCGCCTGTGAATGGCAATACCCCGGTGGCCATCTGGTAGAGCACGGTGCCCACCGAGAAGAGATCGGTGCGAGCGTCGGTGAGCTGCCCGCGCGCTTGTTCCGGCGACATGTACGAGACCGTGCCCATCGCGGTGCCCGGCGTGGTCAGGTCGTCGCGCGCCCCGACGGTTTCCAGCGCCGACTCCGCAGCGGCCGCGGAGTCCCCGCGCCGCAGGCCCTCGATCTTGGCGAGGCCGAAGTCGAGGATCTTCGCCTGCCCCCGAGGGTTGACGAAGATGTTCGCGGGCTTGATGTCGCGATGCACGATCCCCTTGGCGTGCGCCGACTCCAGCGCGTCCGCGATCTGAATGGCGAGGCCGGTGAGCGTCTCAAGCTGGAACGGCTGCCGGCCAATCAGCTGCGAGAGCGTCTGGCCCTCGAGCAACTCCATGACGATGAAGTGCTGCCGCTCGTGCTGCTCGATCGCGAACACTGTGCAGATGTTCGGGTGGTTGAGGGCCGAGGCCGCGCGGGCCTCGCGCTGGAACCGCTCCAACGCCTGGGCGTCCTGGGCCAGCTCCGAGGGCAGGAACTTGAGCGCCACGCGGCGACCCAGTTTGGAGTCCTCGGCCTCGTAGACCACTCCCATGCCGCCGCTTCCGAGCTTTCGCATGACCTTGTAGTGCGAGACGTTGGTGCCGAGGATGTCACTCATGCACAACAAGATACGGTCGGAGTCGACAACGGGCAAATAACCGCACACGAGGTCGCGAACGCGCGAGGTCGAGTGCGTGGCAAAATAATGCGGAGCCCTTCGGGGGACAGGGCTCCGTGGGTTACTCGCGCAGGGCCCTGGCGGGCCCTGCGCTTCGTGCCAGGAGGATGATGGGGCCGCTCCATCATCCGTCCGTGGCATGCCGATCTTCCGTAGGCGTCCTCACGGCCGGACCATCGCCAGGCCAGCCGGATCCAGACGCCCACACCACTGCGGTCCCGCTCAGCTCCGATGTCCATCTCAGTTGTCGTGGGCGGGAACCGCTCGTTGCCAATACGACCGGCGAATCAAAAGAATTGCAATTCGCGTGCCGTTCGATTCGGACCTGCGGGCATACGATGGGACCACGACCTAGCGCGTCGGCGACACTCAGGCGTGGGCGTCCGCGCGCATAAACGGCGGGAGAATCTACAAAGCGCCGTGTAGGAAATGCGCTGCTGACCCATTCCGCGGCGCGGGGAAAGCCTTCCGATCGCCGCGCTCGCCTACTCCGTCCCGACTCGGCCTACCTGACTAACGGTGCGACCGTCCCGCAGCTTGGTAGAGCTTGAGCCGGGCATAGAGCGTCTTGAGGCTGATCCCAAGCGTGATCGCGGCGCGGGACTTGTCCCCCCGCGCCTGATCGAGTGTCGCGAGGATGAGCTGGCGTTCGGCCTCCTCGATGGAAGCGCCTATCGGGACGCGAATCGCGATCCCGTCGGCTGCCGGCAACCCGGGCGGGCCGGGCGCCGATGCCGCGAACAGGTCGGGCCCCACCGTCGAGTCGGCCAGGATCGCCGCGCGTTCCACGGCGTTCTTGAGCTCGCGCACGTTACCTGGCCAGCGCTGCAAGGCCAGTCGTTCGAGGGCCTCGGCGGACAGCCTTTTCTGCGTGCCCTCGCGCGCGTTGACCATGGCGAGGAAGTGATCGGCGAGCAACCCGATGTCCTCGACGCGCTCGCGTAGCGGCGGCAGCGGGAGCGGAAACACGTTGAGGCGGTAGTACAGGTCCTCGCGCAGGATGCCGCTCCGGACGGCGGCGGCGGGATCGCGGTTCGTGGCCGCGATCACTCGGACATCCACGGGCACCACCTCGGACGCGCCCACTCGCAGGATCGTACCGGTCTCGAGCACGCGCAGCATCTTCGCCTGAACCTCCCCCGGCATCTCGATCACCTCGTCCAGGAACAGCGTGCCGCCGTTCGCCTCCTCGAAGTAGCCGCGTCGTCGGTTCTCCGCGCCCGTGAAGCTCCCCTTCTCATGCCCGAACAACTCGCTCTCGATGAGCGACTTCGAGATCGCGGCGCAGCTGACCGCAAGGAACGGCCCCCCGCGTCGTCGGCTCAGCGCGTGGATCGTCTCGGCGGCCACCTCCTTGCCCGTGCCGCTCTCGCCCGTCAGGAGCACGCCGGCTTCGGTGGGCGCAACGCGTTCGATTAGGTCGTAGACGCTCTGCATGGACGGCGTCCGGCCCACCAGGCGACCGAATCGCCCGAGTTGTCGCAGCTCGCGGCGGAGCCGATTCAGTTCGAGCTTGAAGCCGCGCGTTCGCAAAACACCGGCCAGGATGCTCTTGAGCCGCGCGCGATCGATCGGCTTGGTCAGGTAATCGAGCGCCCCGTCGCGGAGTGACTGCACCGCGGATTCCACACTCGCGTTCCCCGTGACCACGATGAACTCGGACGTCGCCCGCAACAACTCGTCGCGCATCAGCGCGATTCCGTCGCCGTCGGGCAGGTTCAGGTCCACCAGCACCACGTCAGGCGGGGATTCCGCGATGCGCTCGCGGGCGGCCTCGAGCCCAGAGACCTCGTGCACCTCAAAGCCCTCGCGCGCCACGAGCATCGCCAGGCTTTCGCGGAAACCCACATCATCCTCGACGATCAGGGCAGAGAAGCGATCCATGACACTCCGGGTGATATCGGCCGTTGGTGGTCAGGGGCCCGCATTCGGACTTGAGCGGAAGTGTCGAGGAGCAAACCCCACCGCTGATGAACCCGTCAATCCGCTACTCCGGCAGCGATGTTGAGTTCCACCCAGTAGCGCGCGGCATCGGCCAGGTAGCCGCCTGGTCGGCCCGGCTCGTGGCGCTTGACCAGGTAGCTGTTGGCGCCGAGCTCGTAGCCGCGTCGCACGTCCTCGCGCCGGTCCGAGGAGGAGACCACCACCACGGGGAGTAGACGCAAGCGCGTGCACTCGCGGACGCGCTTCAGCACCTCCCAGCCGCTCATGTCCGGCAGCCCGATGTCGAGCAACATCACGGCGATGGCGGGTGCGGGCCCGGTGGCTCCGGGGTCAAGGCCCAGTTGGCGCAGCGCCTCGCTCCCGTTGCCAGCCGCGCGCACCTCGGCGGGCAGGTCGGCCCGAGCAATGGCGCGCTGGGCGATGATCAGGTGCATCTCGTCGTCGTCCACCATCAGGATCACGGGAAGGGGACTCACGACCGGGCCCCGTCGTTCCTGAGCGTGAAGCCGAAGCGCGCCCCGGTCGAACCGTCGCTCTCGGCCCAGATCCGGCCACCGTGCCGCCGCACGATCTTGGCCACGATGGCAAGCCCCAGACCCGAACCCTCGAAACCCTTTGCACCGCTCAGCCGCCGAAACGGTTCGAACACCGCCTCGCGGTCGTCCGGATCGAATCCAATACCGTTGTCGCTGACGAAGTAGGTGTTCTCCGCCGCGCCGGCCACGCCCGTCACCTGGATGACGCGGTGTTCGCGGTCGCGCGTGTACTTGACGGCGTTGCTGAGCAAGTTGCGGAACACGCGCACGAGTAGCACCGAGCTGCCCACCGCGGGCGGCAGCTTGGACAGCTCGAAGCGAACCCCTTCGACTTCATTGTGCCCGTTCGACACCTCGACGAAGGCTTCGCTCGCCAGCGCGGTCATGTCCACGATCTCCTGCTCACCCTGGGAGGGCCCGGCCCAGGCGAACAACGCGAGTTGGTCAAGAAGCCTTGTCGCCGAGTCGGCTGCCGACTGAATGCGCTCGAGCAACCGCACGCCGTCCTCGCCGATGCGGCTGGTGTGGTCCTCCTCCAGGATCGCTACGCAGTTGACCACGGTGCCGATCGGCGAACGCAGGTCGTGCGAGATGGCGTAACTGAACGCCTCCAGCTGCGTGACGGCCTCTCGCAGCTGATCGGAAGTCGCCTGCACCGCCTCGGTCACTCGCCTGCGCTCGGCGACCACGGCCGACAGTGCCAGCGTCGTCACAGCCATCACGCCCAGGAACACCTGCACGACGAGCAGGGACTGGTTCAATTCCCACGCTTGCGAGTGTCCGAAGCGCCCGAGCGTGCCCCACACCGCGGTTGTCGCGAGCGTGAGCAGTGCGGTGGCCCCCATACGCTGGCCGAACCGGAACGCCGCCCAGATGAGCGGCGGCACACACAGGAACATGAGCGAGATTCCGAGCGAGAGCGGGCTCACCCAGCGGAACACCGTCCAGCCCAGGAACGCGAGGCACGCCAGCATGGCCACGGCCTCTCGCACGCGCACCCATTGCCAGCGGAAGCCGCGGTCTCGACTCCAGATCAGCAGGAACGGCGACACGATGAGCGCGCCTCCCAGGTCGCCCAGCCACCACGTCAGCCAGATCGCGGGGCCCTGTTCCCAGGGAGCGAACCCGGTGAGCGCGAGCGACGTCACGCCGAACGTGGCACTCACCACGCACGCCACGCCCACCAGGCCCGCGTATCGAAACGTGTCCTGCGCACGACTGAATGGGTCACGCCCCCCCGCGAACCGCTGGATGAGCAAGGCTCCGACCCAGGCCTCGAGCGTGTTGCCCGTCGCGATGCCGAGACTCGACAGGGGCGAGCCCGCGGTGGTCACGTTCACCAGGAAAGCGCTCACGAAGATGGCCGGCCACACGCGTGGGCCCATCACCAGCAGCGCCGCGATCGCGATGCCCGTGCACGGCCAGATCGCCGTCGCGCTGGGGTGGATCCCGGCGAGCATGAGCCCGAACTTGCCGGCGGCGAAATAGCCGCCCGAGACCAGCACGAGTGCCGCGCCGAATGCCACCCGGGATCCGGGAGCGGTCGCCGCGTGACCCGACGACTCGCGCGCAGCGGCCGTCACGGGCGCACCCGGGGCTCGACTCGGTAAGCCGTCCGAGCCAGGTGCGGAATCCATAGCAGGGGTGTTCGAGGTCATGGTACGCAGGGATCGCCTGTGCCGACCGCTGAATCTTTAGGTACGACTCGCGAGATCCGAAGCCTAGCACCGCCCAGCGGGGCGGGAAACGACCGACCGCGGGTGGGGGTCCGACTCCGTTCGCCCGGGGCCCGGCCCCACCCCCTACCCGCTCGCCAGGCCGACCTGGACGGGACCGGGCCGGCCAGCGTCAGGTGCGGCGCGGTCTCGCGATTCTCCCCCCGTGGCTCATTTCCATGGACCCGGGCGGCTGGGCGCAGGTAGAATTGCGCCCATCTCTCTCCCGAGACTGGTTCGCCAGTCCTGCCCATCACCCCCGAGGAGGTCGTGCCATGTCGTTCGCGCGCGCTCACTATGCCGCCCCCCTGCTCCTCGCCCTCGTGCTAGGTGCTCCGTCTGCCCGAGCCCTGGAAGACGACGTGATCCCGCCCCGGGTGATCGTGCGCCAGTTCCCGCAGGGCCAGTTCTGTGCGCTGCCCGTCTCGATCAGTTTCATCGCCCCGGCCACGCCGATCAAAGTGACGTTCACCGCGCTCCAGTTCGTGCAGGACGCCTCCTTGCTGCTCCAGTGGACCGACCAGGCGATCGACAACGTCACGATCGCGACATCGGCGCAGGTCTCGGCCAACACGGAGGGCCCGCCGCTGAGTGGCAGCTCCGAGAACTGTTACATCGGAGATCCCCTGCCCACGGCGTATTTCCATTTCAATCGCGCGGGCCTGACGCTCAACCTGCTCGAGTTGTTCGACACGGATCCGACCGCGCGAGGCTGGGACCTGTCCGACGGCGCGGCATTCGTGAATGGCCGGAGCGCGCCGCGCGACGTCGAGACGGACTCGGATCTCACGTTGGGCTGCGTCGTGCTGGGGGATGGCTTGGGCACACCGGTGGCGAATCAGACGAAGAGCGCTTCGCTCACGCTCAGCGGCCTCACGCAGGGCGTGAGCTACGATCTGGGCGCCTGGTGGGACTCGAACTTCGTTCGGTTTCCGCACGACACGACGTACCTGACGATCACCATCACGACGGGTACGACGACGGTGATCGCGCGAAAGACCTGGGGAGCGCTCAAGCGCC
>JANNKI010000151.1:0-3075 GCA_031396225.1 bacterium
CTGGCGCGCCGTCGCGCGCTCCAGCGCCACCAGCGTGCCCGACATCTCGCGCGTGGCGTAGAGGTGCATGCCCAGGGGCAGCCAACCGGCCTGGGCGAACAGCCGCCGATAGACCGCGGGGGATCGCCGCTGGAACGCGGCGCGGTCGCCCTCGATGTCATCGGCGCTGGTGAAGGCTTCAATGAACGCGACGCCGCCCGTGAGCGCGTGCATGGCCGCGAGCCCGACGCGCGCTTCGGCGGTGAGTACGTAGTGGAGCACGTCGGCGCACACCACCAGGTCGTAGGGCCCGCGTAGCCCCAGCGTGCCCACCTCGCTCACGCTCGCCCGCCGGATGTTCCTTACGCGGCCGTAGCGCCGGACCGCGTACTCGCTGCTGTCGAGCCCGGTGTAGGCGATCGCCGGCCGGAGCGACTTCAAGTGCGCGCGCCAGGGGGCCTCACCGCAGCCCACGTCCAGCACGTTCGCGATCTCGCGGCCCAGCAGGTACTCGGCCGCGCTCACGGCCAGCCGCACCTTGCGCCCCACGAACTCCCCGGCTCCCACCCCCACGCGCGAACGCCGGTACCAGCGCTCGAAGTAGCGCGCGTCGTAACGCTTCACCGCGGCCGTCGCGGGAGGCTAGTCCTGCACGCGCTTCACGCGCGCGCCCAACTGCGTGAGCTTCTGGTCGAACTGCTCGTAGCCGCGATCCAGGTGGTAGATGCGCGAGATGCGCGTCTCGCCGTCCGCCACCAGCGCGCCCAGCGCGAGTGCGGCGCTCGCGCGCAGGTCGGTGGCCATGACGGGCGCGCCCGAGAGGCGCTCCACGCCTCGCACCACCGCCACGTTGCCTTTCAATTCGATCCTGGCGCCCAGGCGGGTGAGCTCGGGCACGTGCGAGAAGCGGTCGAGGTAGATGGTGTCCTCGATGACGCTCGTGCCGCGCGCGATCGCGGCCACGGCCATCATCTGCGCCTGCATGTCGGTGGGGAATCCCGGGAACACCTGCGTGGTCACGTCCGCGGCCTCGGGCCGTCCGCGGCCGCTCACGGTGACCTCGTCGCGCTCGCGCACCACGGTGGCGCCCGCTTCCTCGAGCTTCCGCAGACTCGCCTCGAAGTGGTCGGGGATCACGCGCTCGAGCGTGATGCTGCCGCCGGTCATCACCGCCGCGGCCGCGAACGTTGCGGCCTCGATGCGATCGGGGATGATGGCGGTGTCAATGGGGGCCAGCTCCTTCACGCCCTGGATGACCAGGCGGCGCGAGCCGAGGCCCGAGATGTTCGCGCCACACTGCACCAGCACCTCGCCCAGCACGGTGATGTCGGGCTCGATGGCCACGTTGTCGAGCACGGTGGTGCCCTCGGCCAGCACGGCGGCCATCATCAGCTGGGCCGTCGCGCCCACCGAGACCACGTCGAACGTGAAGTGCGTGCCGTGCAGCTTGACGTCGCGTCCCACGATGTAGCCGTGCTCGATGTCGAGGCTCGCGCCCATGGCGGCGAGTCCCGTCAGATGCAGATTCACCGGGCGCGGTCCCCACGCGCAGCCGCCGGGCAGCGACACGCGCGCGCCACCCAGGCGCGCGAGCAACGGGCCCAGCACGTAGATGCTGGCGCGCATGGTCTTGACCAGCTCGTAGGGCGCTTCCATCGAATTGACGCCGGAGGTGTCGATCGTGCACAGGTCGCCCTGGAACGCGACCTTGGCGCCGAGCACCGACAGCACCCGGGCGAATGTGCGCGTGTCGCGCAGGTCGGGCACGTTCCGGAGCTTGTGCACACCCGGAGCGAGCAGCGTGGCCGCCATGACGGGCAGGGCGGCGTTCTTGGCCCCGCTGATGGCCACGCGCCCGGATAGGCGGCGGCCGCCCTGGATGACCAGCGCGTCCATGGGGGTCTTCTCGGTGGCCTGTTCGGCCGTCGTGATCGGAGGGGCGGCATCCATGCGCCGGGCTCCCAGCAAGAAGTGTGTCGTGAGGCGGGCACGGTCCGTGGCCCGCGGCGAAAGCATCTGTAAGCGAATGTGGCGGGCCGCATTATGCCGAGGTCGGGGGCCGAGGGCAATCCAGTGGCCGGGGCATTCGGGCGACAGCGTGTGGCGAAACGCGCCTCGCACTGTTCATCGCGGTGCGGAATGCCTGACACGCGTGCGTGGTCGGTTGGACACATCGCCCCGACACGCTAGGTTGAAGCGCATGATCTCCCGCACGCTCACCACACTGCTCGCGCTGCTCGCGGTCGCTGCCCCGGCCCTGGCCGCGCCGCGCGGCGTCGGGCCCGTGCGCCTCGCGCGCGCGGGCGAGGCCGATTCGCTGCGGGCCGCCTACGCAGCCGATCGGACCGATGCCGAGAAGGCGCTTCGCGGGGGCCCCACGTCGTACCTGGCCGCCGTGGCCCGCACCGATTTCGGCGAGAAACTCGCGCTGGTGGTGGGCCGCGCCGCCGACTGCGACCTTCGCCTGGACGACCCGGAACTGGCGGCGCACCACCTGCGGGTCACGGTGGTCGGCGACTCGTTCCACGTGCAGGCACTCGACGACACGGCGCACTTCACCGTGCGCGGCGAGACGTCGCGCGACGCCCGCGTGGCGCCGGGCACGATTCGCGTGGGCCGCCTGGCGCTGCGGCTCTCGCACCAGCGCTTCCCGGCGCTGATCGTGTTCGATCCGAAGAGCCCGGATTTCGCGCGCTACCACGGCCTCGAGTGGTTCCCGGTGGATCTCGACTACCGCTTCGTGGTGCCGCTCACGGCCAACGAGCGCGCCGACACCACCCTCATCATGAGCACGCGCGGCAACGCGCGTCGCGCGGTGCTGGCCGGCTGGTTCGACCTGCTGGTCAAGGGCAGGCCCGTGCGGCTCGAAGCGCACCGGCTGCTGGAGCCGGGCGTGGACGAGCACAGCGTAAGCGTGTTCTTTCGAGACGCGACGACCACCCGCGAGACCTACGGCGTGGGGCGTTACCTCGATCCCGAGCGGTTGCCGGGCGGCAAGTGGCTGGTGGACTTCAACAACGCCTACAACCCGGCGTGCGCTGTGAGCCCGCACTACAACTGCCCGATCCCGTCCAGGGCCAACACACTCAAGCTGGC
>JANNKI010000159.1:0-6391 GCA_031396225.1 bacterium
GGAGGTTTCCGCTATACTCCTCCGCCGTCCCCGCCACCCCCCTCCGGAGCGCTTCGTGCCCCGCTTCTACATCACCACCGCGATCGACTACGTGAACGGCCGGCCGCATCTGGGCCACGCCTACGAGAAGGTCCTCGCCGACGCCATCGCGCGGCGACATCGCCAGAAGGGCGACGCCACCTACTACCTCACCGGCACGGACGAGCACGGCCAGAAGATCGCGCGCGCCGCGGCCGCCGCGAACAAGACGCCGGCCGCCTTCGTGGACGAGCTGTCGCAGACGTTCGTGGCCGCGTGGAAGGCGCTCGACGTCCACTACGACCAGTTCTTCCGCACCACCGACCGCAAGCACCACCTGGCGGTGCAGGAGCTGTTCCGGCGGCTGAAGGACGCGTTCTCGCCCAAGACTGGCCAGCCCGTGCTCTACGAAGAGGAGTACACCGGCCTCTATTGCGAGGGCTGCGAGGCATTCAAGACCGAGCGCGACCTGGACGACAAGGGCCGCTGCCCCGAGCACAAGGTGAAACCCAAGGAAGTGAAGGAGAGCAACTTCTTCTTCCGACTGTCCGAGTACGACGAGGCGCTGCTTCAACACCTCGAGGCGCACCCCGATTTCATCTGGCCGGACTACCGGCGCAATGAGGTGTTGAACGTCATCAAGGGCGGGCTCCAGGACATCAGCGTGTCGCGCCCGAACCTGGCGTGGGGTATTCCGCTGCCCGAGGAGATCGAGGGCGGCGAGGGCCACGTGGCGTACGTGTGGGCCGACGCGCTCCTGAACTACCTGTCTGCGCTGGGCTGGCCCGAGCGCAAGTACTCGCTGTGGTGGCTCGCCAAGCAGAAGGACGTGGGCGGCCCAGGGGCGGCGCGGCAGGACGAGTTCCAGCACCTGGACGGCCAGGGCCGCCCGGGTGCTGCGTGGGCCGGCACGAAGGACGCTTACTACACGAACGCGTTCCACCTGATCGGCAAGGACATCAGCCGCTTCCACTGCATCCTGTGGCCGGCGCTGCTGTTGGCGGCGGGCGTACCGCTGCCGCGGCAGGTGTACGTGCACGGCTTCATCTACGCCAAGGGCGAACGGCTGTCCAAGTCGCTCGGCAACCTGGTGGACCCGATCGAGATGACCAAGGCGTTCGGGCCCGACGCACTGCGCTTCTACCTGCTCGACTCGTTCCCCACCGGGCGCGATGGCGAGTTCACGGTGGAGCAGTTCGTGGAACACGTGAACACGCACCTCGCGAACAAGCTTGGCAACCTCGTGAGCCGCTCGGTGACGCTGGTGCACAAGTACTTCGACGGCAAGGCGCCCGTCGAATGGAATCCCGACGCGCTGGTGAGCGACGATGCGAAGGTGGGCTTCGGCGCTCTGCTGGCCGCCGCCGCGACCACGGCGACGGAGTCGCCGAAGGCCTGGGAGGAGCTGCGCATCCACGAGGCGCTGGACCACGCGTGGACCGTTGTCGAACGCGCGAACGAGTTCGTGGACCGCACCAAACCGTGGGAGATCGGCAAGGACGAGGCGCGCCGCGAGGAGCTGGGCACCGTGTTGAACGTGCTGCTCGAGACGCTGCGCCTGGTGGCCATCTGGGCCTGGCCTGCGATGCCGGCCAAGTGCGAAGCGCTGTGGACCGTGCTCGGCCTGAGCGGCCAGCCCGGCCAGCAGAAGGACGCCGACGCGCAACCGCGCTTCGGCGCCGGCGATGGGCGCACGCTGGGCGAGTCGGTGATCCTGTTCCCGCGCATCGATCTGAAGAGCATCGTCGGGGCGTGATCGATACCCATTGCCACCTGTGCGACAAGCGGTTCGACGGGGACCGCCAGCAGGTGTTCGACCGCGCGCACCACGTGGGCGTCACGCACTTCGTGGAGATCGCCTACGGCCCCGGCATCTGGGAGAAGGGCTTCGCGCTCGCCGCCGAGCACCCGAACGTGTTCCTCGCGGTGGGCGTGCATCCGAGCGAGTCGGGCAAGGTGCCGCTGAGCGAACTGGAAGCGCTTCGTTCGCATGCGCGACACGCGCGCGTGGTGGCCATCGGCGAGACCGGCCTGGATTTCTTTCGCGACTACGCGCCGCGCGCGGCGCAGGAGCAGTGGTTCCGCGCGCAGCTGGCACTGGCCGACCAGGTGGGCCTGCCGGTGGTGATCCACCAGCGGAGCGCACTGGACGACGTGCTCGGAATTCTGGAGGAGGCGCGGCCCGAGGCCGGCGGCGTGCTGCACTGCTTCGACCAGGACGCCGCAACGGTGGAACGCGCACGCGCCATCGGCTTCAAGCTCGGCCTGGGCGGCGTGCTCACGTACGGCCACGAGGCGCTCGACGAGGCCGTGCGCACGGCTCCAGAGGACATGTTGCTGCTCGAGACCGACTCCCCGTACCTCGAGCCCGAGCCGCGATCACTACGACGTAACGAGCCGTCGTTGCTCGTGAGAACAGTCCGCCGGTTGTGCGAGCTGCGCGACTGGGAGCCCAGGCAGGCCGTGGAGATCACGCGGCGGAACGCGCTCGAGCTGTTCCGGATGCCGATCGGCTGAACCGCCCGGCAAGCCCTACTTCCCCCGCACCCGCTCCACCAGCTTCGCGATCGAGCGCACGGACTCGAAGTGGTCCGGCAGCACGTCCTCGTCGGGAATGGTGATGCTGAACTGTTCCTCGCAGAACGTCACCGTCTTCAAGATCGACAGGGAGTCGAGCAGGCCCTTGGCGAGCAGCGAGTCGTCGAGGCCCAGGTTCTTGAGATCGCGGTCGTAGAACACGTCCTCGACGATGAACTGGCGGATGGCGGTCTCGGTCGGGCTCAAGTTCATCACGATTCCTTGGGTGCGTTCGAGTCGGCGAGTTGGCTGCGGTCCACCTTGCCGCTGCTCGTGCGGGGCAGGCTGGCCCGGAACCCCACGGCTTCAGGCACCATATAACGCGGCAGCGTCAGCGCACAGTGCTGCTTCAGTTGGTCGGCGGTGACCTCCGCGTCGGGTCGGAGCACGATCACCGCCTTCAACCGGTTCGTGACCTCGTCGTCGGGGATCGCCACCACCACGGCCTCGGCCACGGCGGGGTGTGCCGAAAGCCGCGTCTCGATCTCGCCCAGCTCCACGCGGTAGCCGCGCGTCTTCACCTGGTGGTCGCGCCGGCCCAGGAACTCGAGGTTGCCGTCGGGGCGGACGCGCACCAGGTCGCCGGTGCGGTAGGCGCGGTCGCGGATGCCGGGCGCGATGTCGAGCGTCTGGAGCGCGAGTGCGGTGCGCTCGGGCCTCCCCCAGTATCCCTGCATCACCGACGCGCCGCGCACCCACAGCTCGCCCGCGCCACCCGCGGGCACGGGGCGCAACGCGTCGTCCAGCACGAGCGCTTCGTCGAACGGGCAGGCGCGGCCGATCGAGAGCGGCGTGTCGCCCTCTGGCGGGCTCGTCACCTCGAGCCACGTGCACACGTTGGTCTCGGTGGGGCCGTACAGGTTCGCGTAGCGCGCGCGGGGTGCCAGCGCCATCAACTGCCGCAGGTATTTGTTGGGGAACACCTCCCCGGCGAACAGCAGCACGCGCAGCGCCGACAGGTCGAGCTTCTCGAGCCCGCCGCGCGTGAGCAGCAGGACGAGCGAGCTGGGCGTGCAGTACCACACGGAGAGTCCGTCCTCGGCCCAGCGCCTGGCCACCGCCGCCGGGAACGATGCGATGCGCGCGCTCACGGGATGCACCGAGGCGCCGGCGCGAGCCGTGGCGAACAGGTCGAACGTGGACAGGTCGAAGTGGAACGGCGCCTGGTTCGCCACGCGGTCCTTTGGAGAGAGCCCGAACGTCTCGGCCGCCCAATCGGTGAACACGCGGCAGTTCCGGTGCGACAGCATCACGCCTTTGGGTTCGCCGGTGGACCCGCTCGTGTAGAGGACGTAGGCGAGATCGTCCTCCAGCGCGGGTGAGGCGAACACACCGCCTCGCTCGCTCGCCAGCGCGCCCCACGGCACGCCGGGCAGCCCCGCCACACGCGGCGACTCCTCGGCGGTCCCGTCCAGGTCGGTGAACCACAGCGCGCGCATCGGGGCGCGCCCCGCGAACGCCTCGTCCAACACGGCGGCTTGGTCGCGCGTGGTCACCAGGCCGGCCACTTCGCAATCGCGCGCGATGTAGGCCAGCCGTGCCGCCGGCGCGGTCGGATCCACGGGCACGTACGCCGCGCCCGCCTTCATGATGCCGTAGAGAGCCGCGATGGCGTCGGGCGACTTGGGCAGCCACAGCGCCACGCGATCGCCGCGCCGCACGCCGTGCGCCACCAACGAGCGCGCGAAGCGGTTGGAGCGCTCCTCCAACGCGCCATAGCCGAGCGTGACGTCGTCCATGACGACGGCGGAAGCGCCCGGATCGCGCTCGGCCGCCTCGGTGACGAGTTGCGGCAGCAGGCGATCCAGCATCACAGCCCCAGGCAGCGCGCGATGATCTTTCGTTGCATCTCGCTCGTGCCGGAATAGAGAGTGCCCGACAGGGCGTCCCGCACCTCGCGCTCGATCGGGTACTCCTTCATGTAGCCGTAACCGCCGTGCAGTTGCAGCGCGTCGAGCGCTGCCTGGCTGTGCATCTCGCTCACGAAGAGCTTGGCCATGGCGGCCTCGAGCACGGCGCTCTTGCCCTTGCCGGCGAGCCAGCCGACCTTGTAGAGCAACCAGCGCCCGGCCTCGATGGCCACCTTCATGTCGGCGATTCGGTCGGCCACGGACTCGAACTTGGCGATGGGCTGCCCGAACTGGCGGCGCTGCTTCACGTAGGTGATGCAGTCGTCGAGCAGCCGCTCCATCGCACCCAGGTGGCCGGCGAAGATGCAGGCGCGCTCCCACTCCATGGCCGAGTTGAAGATCTTCATGCCCGCGCCCTCGGGGCCGAGCCGTGCCCCCTCGGGCACGAAACAGTCCTCGAAGAACACATCGCCCATGGGCGAGGTGCGCAGGCCCATCTTGGCGATGGGGCTGCCGAACGTGACGCCCGGCGTGCCGCGCGGCACCAGGAACGCGGTGAGCACGGGCGCCTGGCCGTCGCGTGCGAGATACGCGAACGCCAGCGCCAGGTCGGCGACGGGAGCGTTCGTCGCGAATGTCTTCTGGCCGTTCAGGACGTAGCCGCCCGACTTTCGCTCGGCGCGGGTGGTGAGCGAGAACACGTCCGAGCCCGCACCCGGCTCGGTGATGGCGTGCGCGCCGATCGCGCTACCACTCACCAGACGCGGCAGCCACTCGCGCTTCTGCTCGTCGTTGCCGTAGTGGGCCAGCGGCATCTGCACCGCCCACATCTGGGCGTTCAGGCTGAACACGAGGCCGTTGTCGCGACAGCCCCAGCCCAGCGCCTCCATGGCGATGGTGGTGGTGACCAGATCCTGGCCCTGTCCGCCGTACTCGACCGGGACGGGAAGTCCCAGGAGCCCGAAGTCGGCGCACTTCCGCCAGCAATCGCGCGGGAACATGGCGTCGTGGTCGCGCTGCTCGAGGTCGTGGTTCAACTGCTCGCGCGCGAACGCGCGCACCGCGGACGACAGCTCCTGCTGCTCCGGCGTGATCTCGAAATCCATGCGGCCTAGGCCCTCTCCCGATCCGGCGAGCCGTTCGCGTCCACGTGGGCGTGCGCGTGCGGATGGAAGCGCTCCAGCCAGCCGAGCGCGTGTTCGAGCGCCCGGCGCTGAAGCCCCACGTTCAGGAACCCGTGCACGTCTCCGTGCCACACCTCCACTTCGAAGCGCGCGCGCTGCTCCGGAGCGAGTCTCGCGAACACGGTCTGTAACGCCACCAGGAACGAAGCGTACTCCGCATCGGTGTCACCGTACACGAACAGGGCCCGGGCGCCGGAGGCGACCAAGCTCCTGAAATGCTCGACGAAACTGTCGCCCAGCGGTGTGTCGTTGCGCGCGCCGCCCTTGCCGCCGCCGCGCGCCACGCGACCGAGCACGGTGGCCATGTAGCGCCAGCGCTTCGGGTCGCCCAGCGTCTGCCAGTTCTCGGGATTGCCGAGTGCCCGGAAAAGATGCCTCCAGTCCTTGCGATCGGCGTGCGCCTTGACCAGCGTTTCGAGTTCCATGAGCGGGGCGGCGAAGAAGACCAGTCCGTCCACGGACGCGCCGTCGTCCGCGAATGCCGACAGTGCCGTGCGCGCGTCGAAGCACGCGCCCACCAGCAGGAAACGCTCGTGTCCGAAGCGTTCGCGCAACGCGGCCAGCACGGCATGGGTGTCGTCGCGGTAGGGCCGGTTCGGGTCCAAGAAGCTGCTCTCGCCCTCGGAATCGCCGGTTCCGTGGTAGTCGAAGCGAAACGCGCCGAACCCACGCGCGGCCAGCCGGCGGGCGCCCTCGACCCACATGCGGTTCCGGTGCGAGCGCGGGCGGGTGAACAGGATCACGCAATGCCGCGCCGCTGGC
>JANNKI010000373.1:0-10393 GCA_031396225.1 bacterium
ACCCAACTCGCGGGCCCCCACGCCCTCGGAGTAGGGCACGCGTCCCACCGCCACGAGCAGCACGTCCGCGGTCTCGGTCACGCTCTCGCCCCCGGCGGCGGGTGCGACCTCGAGCTGGACCTCCTCGCCCACCACCCGCGCGGAGCGCGCCGAGACACCAAATCGGAACTGGATGCCCTGCCGCTCGAGCGAGCGCCGGAGCAGTTTGGCGCTGCCGGCGTCCGCTCCGGGGACGATGCGATCCAGGTACTCGAGCACGGTGACCTCGCTGCCGAGCCGCCGCCAGACCGAGCCCAGTTCCAACCCGATCGCGCCGGCGCCCACCACGAGCAGTCGGGCGGGCACCTCGGGGAGCGTCAGCGCGTCGGTGCTGTTCACGATGCGCCGGCCGTCGAACGCGATGCCCGGCAGCGCCGCGGGCTTGCTGCCCGTGGCGATCAGGACGCGCCTGGCGGAGAGCCGGCGTGGGGCGCCGTCGCCGGTCACCTCCACCTCGCCCGCGGACAGGATCCGACCGCGGCCCCGCACGCGTTCCACGTGATGCTTCCGGAGCAGGCCCTCGATGCCGCGGGTGAGGTCGTTCACCACCCGGTCCTTGCGCGCCTGCATGGCCGGCAGGTCCAACGTGACGCCCTCGACCAGCACACCGTGCACCGCCAGGCCGTGACGAGCCTGCTCGAAATGCTCGCTCGAATCGAGCAGCGCCTTGCTCGGGATGCAGCCCACGTTCACGCACGTTCCGCCAAGCGTGGCGTACTGCTCCACGCATGCCGTGCGCAGGCCGAGCTGAGCGGCACGGATCGCGGCGACGTAGCCGCCAGGGCCCGAACCGATCACGACCAGGTCGTAGGGGTCCGCGCTCATGCCACCTCCATCACACCGCGAGCAGCATGCGCTCGGGATCCTCGAGCCGCTCTTTCACGCGCACCAGGAACGTCACCGCCTGTTGGCCGTCGATGAGCCGGTGATCGTAGGAGAGCGCCACGTACATCATGGGCCGCACGACGACCTGGTCGTCCAGCACCACCGGGCGCTTCTCGATCTTGTGCATGCCGAGGATGCCGCTCTGCGGCGGGTTCAGGATGGGCGTGGAGAGGAGCGAGCCGAACACGCCGCCGTTCGTCACGGTGAACGTGCCGCCCGAGAGTTCCTGCGGTGTGAGCTGACCGTCGCGCGCGCGCTGCGCCATGCGCGCGATCTCCTTCTCGAGACCCGCCATGTCGAGCGCATGCGCGTTGCGCACCACCGGCACGACCAGGCCGCGCTCCGTGCTGGCGGCGATGCCCAGGTGCACGGCGGCGTGGTACACGATGTCGGTGCCGCGGATCTCGGCGTTCACCGCCGGCACGTCGGCGAGCGCCTGCACGCAGGCTCGCGCGAAGAAGCTCATGAATCCGAGCTTGACCCCGTGCTTCTTCTCGAACGCCTCCTTGTGCCGCGCGCGAACGTCCATGACGCGCGACATGTCGATCTCGTTGAACGTGGTGAGGATGGCGGCCGTGTGTTGCGCCTGGACAAGGCGCTCGCCGATGCGCAGCCGGATGCGGCTCATCGGCACCACTCGGTCGCCGGGCTCGACGCCCGCCGCGGAGCCTGCGTCCGGCGTCGCGACCGGTGCCGGTTCGCTCGCCTCGGGGGCCGCCGCGGCGGCGGCCGCGACAGGAGCGCTCGCCTGGCGCAACGCGTCCTCCTTGAGGATGCGCCCCCTGGGGCCCGTGCCCTCGAGCCTGGCGGGATCGAGGCCCTGCTCCTCGACGATGCGCCGAACCGACGGCGACAGCGCCGCCGGAGCCGCGGGCGGCGACTGGACCGGGGCGGAGCTCGGTGCCGGCGCTGCCGCCCCCGCTGACGCCACCGGCGCTGCCGGAGGCGTCGCAACAGGCGGCGTCGCCGCGACCGCACCGGCCTCGATCCGTCCCAGCACGTCGCCCACCTTCACCACGTCGCCCGGCTGGCGCGCGTGCGAGAGCACGCCCGCTGCGTCGGCCACCAACTCCACCGCCGCCTTGTCCGTCTCAAGCGTGGCGATGGGCTCGTCGGCGCGCACCGCGCTGCCGTCGGGCTTCAACCACTCCACCAGCGTCGCCTCGGAGATGGACTCCGCCAGGCGCGGAACCTTCACGTCCACGGTCACGACCCGCCCTCCCCGCGCACCTCGGCGTGCGCCACGCTGACGCCGTTCGTGCCGTTCGCCGGCGCCTCGCCGAACGCGTGCGCCACGAGTGCCGCTTCCTGTTGCTGGTGCGTGGCGTAAAAGCCGGTCGCGGGCGATGCCGCGCTCCGGCGTGCCACGAACGACAGCGTGTGACCCGTCGGCAGCGCGGCCTCGATCCGATGGCGCAGGTGGCGCCACGCGCCCATGTTGGCCGGCTCCTCCTGCACCCACGCCACGTCGCGTGCGTGCGGATAGGCGGCGAAGATGGCGGCGAGCTCGCTGGCAGGGAACGGATAGAGCTGCTCCAGGCGGACGAGCGCGATGTCGGTGAGGCCGCGCGCCTCGCGCGCCTCGCGCATCGTGTAGTGGAACTTACCGGCGGTGAGGCGGATGCGGCGCACGAGCGCCGGGTCGGCGAGCGTGTCGTCCAGCACCGACTGGAACGTGCCGTCGGTGAGCTCGCTCACGGGAGACACCGCCAGCTTGTGCCGCAGCAGGCTCTTCGGGCTCATGATCACGAGGGGCTTGCGGAACGGACGGTGGAGTTGCCGGCGGAGCGCGTGGAAGAGCTGCGCCGGCGTGGTCAGGTTGCAAACTTGAAGGTTCCGGTCGGCGCAAAGCTCGAGAAACCGCTCGATCCGGCCACTCGAGTGCTCCGGGCCCTGCCCCTCGTAGCCGTGCGGCAGCAGCAGCGTGAGCCCCGACATGCGCCCCCACTTGGCTTCGCCCGATGCGATGAACTGGTCCACGATCACCTGTGCGACGTTGGCGAAGTCGCCGAACTGGGCCTCCCATACATCGAGCGTGTGCGGGTCCGCGGTGCTGAAGCCATACTCGAACCCGAGCACCGCGGCCTCGCTGAGCATGGTGTCCACGACCTCGAACCGCCCTTGTTCGGGCGCCAGGTGCTGCAGCGGCACCCAGCGGCGGCCATCCTCCGCGTCGAAGAGCGCGGCGTGCCGTTGCGTGAATGTGCCGCGGCCCACGTCCTGGCCGCTCATGCGCACGTTACGGCCCTCGAGCAGCAGGCTGCCGCAGGCCAGCGCCTCGCCCAGCGACCAGTCCACGCGGTCCTCGAGGAACATGCGGCGGCGTTCCGCGGCGAGCTGCGCGATCTTGCGGTGCGGGCGGAAGTCCTCGGGCAGCCGCGTGACGCCGTGCAGGACCTGTTCAAGCGTCTCGCGCGAGGCGCGGGTGTCGGCGCTCCAGTCCTCGCCCGCCCACGACAGCCCCTGCCACGTGCCGCGCGGGACGCGTCGTTCCGGCCGGATGGGTTCGCCCGAGGCACGCCGATGCGCGGCGCGGAGCGTGGCGTCCAGCTCTTTCTCCAGGCGCTCCACGGCGGCGGCCTCGAGGACGCCACCCGCCACGAGACGGGCCGCGTAGGCGCGCGCGGCGGGCACGTGCTCGCCGATCCGCCGATACATGACCGGCTGGGTGAACGTGGGGTCGTCCATCTCGTTGTGGCCGTATTTGCGGTAGCACACGACGTCAATGCACACGTCGCGCTTGAACCGCATGCGGTACTCGAGCGCGAGCGTCATGGCGTGCACCGCGGCCTCGGGGTCGTCGCCATTCACGTGCAGCACCGGCGCGTCCACCACGCGCATGATCGCCGAGGGGTAGCGCGTCACGCGTGCGTCATGCGGCGACGTGGTGAAACCCACCTGGTTGTTGATCAAGAGGTGGATGGTGCCGCCGGTCTGGTAGGCCGGCAGCTGTGCCAGCGCCAGCGTCTCGGGCACGATCCCTTCACCCGAGAACGCCGCGTCCCCGTGGATCAACACCGGGATGCCGCGCTGCCGTTCGCGGTCGGCCATCATCTCCTGGCGGGCACGCATGTCGCCGAGCACGACCGGGTTCACGAACTCCAGGTGGCTCGGGTTGTAGGTGAGCGACAGGTGGATGCGGCGGCCATCCGGCATGACGTGGTCCGAGGAGAAGCCCATGTGGTACTTGACGTCGTCGTGCCCCTGCACGTCGGGGGGCGCGAACGCGGATTCGAACTCGCTGAAGATCACGTCGAGCGGCTTCTTCATGATGTTCGCGAGGAAGTTGATGCGGCCCCGGTGCGGCATGCCGATGGTGAGCTGCTCCACGCCAAGCGCGGCGGCGCCGGACACGAGGGTCTCGAACATCGGAATGAGCGCCGCGCCGCCTTCCAGCGAGAAGCGCTTCTGGCCCGTGTAGCGCGCGTGCAGGAACTGTTCGAAGCCGTCAGCCTGCAGCAGCGCGCGCAACACGCCCACGCGCGCCGCGTCTGCGAGCTGCGGGTGATTGCGCGTGCCCTCCATGCGCGCCTGCAGCCACTCGCGCTGCGTCGTGTCCGGGATGTCCATGAACTCCGCCCCGAGCGTGCCGCAGTAGGTCTCGCTCAGCGCCTCGATCAGCTGGCGGAACGTGCCCTGGAACGTGCCGTTGAAAGGCGCCTGCACCTCGCGGTCCAGGTCCGCCTCGCTGAGCCCGAACGCGGCCAGCTCGAGAAACGGGTGGGTGGCGGGCGCGTCGTCTCCCAGCGGATCGAGCCGCGCGACCAGATGGCCGAATTCCCGGTAGGCGTGCACCAGCGCGTAGGCGCTGTCCGGGCCGCCGGCCGAGGCGGGGCGTCGTTCGCCGAACTCCACGCCCGCGAAGAAGAGCGCCCAGTCCTCGGGCACCGAACGGGGGTTCTCCGTCCAGCGGCGGTGCTGATCCTCGATATAGTCGGCGTTCGCCCGAAGGATGAAATCGGTCCGCCCGGACATGCGAAACCTCTGTGGTGTCTAGGATTGCGCAGACGCCCCGAGCCCGGCTGAACGCCGATCGGAGTGCGCGGGCGGACGAAGTTAGCATGAAGCGCGCCGCCGGCTGGGCCCGGCATTCTCTCGCCGGCTAATCAGCCCGCTCAGCGCCGGCCGACCGACCGCCTTGTTGCCGCCGGAGATAGCACGCGGGCGTCGAACCAGTCCCGGTTCTCCTCCATCGCGGCACGCAGCGCCTTGGGCTTGTTGAGGCCGTGGCCGAAGCCCGGGAACACCGTGAGCCGCGCCTGCGTGCCCACGTCCACCAGGGCACGGTAGAGCTGCCTGGCATTGGGTAGCGGCACGCGCGCGTCGTCCCCGCCGTGCTGGATGAGCACGGGACAACCCGCTCCGGTTCGCACGGTGGAGATGGGGGACGTGCGCGAGTAGATCCCGGGATCGTCCCACGGCGTGGCCTTGAGGTACTGGCGCGTGAACGGCGTGATGTCGGTGTTGACGTAGTAGGTCATCCAGTCCGAGATGCCCGCTCCCACCGAGATCGCCTTGAAGCGCCGCGACTCGTGCGTTGCAAGGAACGCCGAGATGTAGCCACCCTGGCTCCAGCCCATCGCACCCACGCGAGTGGAGTCCACGAGGCCGCGCGCCACGAGCGCCTCGATGCCCGAGACCACGTCCCACGTGTCGCCGATGCCGAGGTTCTCGACGTTCAGCGCCCTGAACGCGGCGCCGTAGCCGGCGCTCCCTCGATAGTTGGGTTCCAGCACCAGTGCGCCCTTCGCGAGCCAGTGCTCCACCGGGTAGACGTAAGTGGCCGCGAAGCGCGTGGGGCGCGAGACCGCCGTGGGTCCGCCGTGGATCAGGACGAGCAACGGCCGAGCGCGCCCCGGCCGCCAGTCCGCCGGCTTGCGCAGCACGCCCTCGATGCGCGTGCCGTCCCGGCTGGTCCACTCCACGCTCTCGGCCGTGCCGAGCGTCCAGCCCGCGAGTTGTTCGCTGAGTCGTGTGAGCGCGCGTCCCGATTCGCCGGGACGCGCGAGGATCACCTCGGGGTAGTGCGTGGCGTCGCCCCCCACCCACGTCAGCCAGTCACCGTCCGCCGACAGGTGCCAGCCGAATCCGGACCCGTCCTGCTTCGGCGCGATGCGCGTCACGGAGCGGCTCACGGGATCCAGCCGATGCAGGTAGGCGCCCATGCCGCGGTTCGCCGCCATCCAGATGCCCGCGCCGGTCCAGGCCACGAGGCTCGCGTCCTCATCGAAGTCGCGCGTGAGCACGTTGGGTGTGCCGCCACGCGCGGGCACGACCGCGATCCAGCCATTCGCGTAGTACCAGCCCGGCTGCTCGCCCGACGTCTCGAACGCCAGCCGCTCGCCATCCGGCGACCACTTCGGATTGCTGTCCGGGCCTTTCCATTGAACGAGCGGTGTGACGCGCCCCGAAGCCACGTCCACCACCGAGATATCCTTGGTGCTGTCCACCGCCAGCGCGTCGTGCGCCTGGTGGTCGAACGCGAGCGACCGCCCATCGGGCGACCAGCTCGCCTCCCCCACGGCCCACGTCCCATGCGTGAGCCGTCGTGCGCGGCCGCCCACCGGCTGGAGCCAGAGATTGGCGCCACGCCGATCGTCGTCGCGCTGCAGCTCGCCGTAGCGCTCATCGCGCGCCTTGCGCTCCTTGCTCTTCGCCTCGGGCGCGGTGTAGGCGATGCGCGCGCCGTCCGGTGCCCACTGGAACGCGGTCACGCCCTCCTCATGCGCCGTGAGCTTCTCCGCCTCGCCGCCACCCATGTCGAGCAGCCACACCTGGCGCTTCTCGCCGCGCTCGGACAGGAACGCAAGTCGGCGTCCCTCCGGCGACCACGCGGGCGCCGTGCTGGACTTGGGGCCGGACGTGAGCTGGCGCGTGGTGCCGTCGCGGGAGTCGGCGAGCCACACCTGCGTCACGAACGCGTTCCCCACCCAGTCCGTGTCGCGGACGGCGTAGGCCACTAAGCGACCATCAGGCGAGACGGCAGGGGCACTCGCACGTCTTAGCGAGATCATCTGGTCCAGCGTGGGTTCCACCGACCACGCGGTGCCCACCGGCACGGCGAGCGCCACCACGGTGAGCCAGGAGATGAGCCAGGTGTGGATGCGGAAAGGCGCCATGAGGGTTCCTCGGCGGGACAGGGCCGGGCGCATACTGCCCCACCGAGGAGGTGCCGGCCACCCGACGGTCCCGGACGCCTTCGTCGCCGAAGCGCTTGATCGGGGATGGCGGAACCCACAAAGCTCGCCTCGGTGGGCTGGAACCCCTATTTCATCCTCGAGCCAGGTCACTATCGAGTGCTCCGGGGGGCCAGGAAGAGATCACCATGACGGTCCTCCACGAGACCAAGATGATGGAGAACGTGGAGGCCCGGGTGTCGCCCTGGATCGTGCCGAGATCGTGAGCACGAGCGCCACGGTGCAGACGCCGGGCGGAATGTTCGAGAATTGCATCAAGACCGCCGAGACGAGCCCCATGATCCGGGGTGTGAAGGAGTACGAATATTTCGCGCCCGGGGTCGGGCTCATCAAGTACGAATCGCTCGAGCCGGTGGACCACGGATTCCGGAAAGGTCCGGCGCCGGGCAAGACAGGGAGCGGCTCTTGACGGTTCCGGGGCCTTGAAGCGACCGAACGGCGGCCCTACCGCTTGTGGTGCTCCGAGGGGGGGCCGGCTAGCCCCAGGACGGAACGATTTTCCATTGAGGCTCGCTCGGGCGGGGTGATAGGCTTTGCTTCGTAAACAGGAAATAGGTGCCCGCCCGCCGCGGATGGGATCGTCTCGCCCCACGGAATGATTCCCGCTCAGGTGGATGAACGGTGGCGTCCGCACCGGCGTCAGGCTCTCGAGTGGGGACACTGGAGATAATCTTGTTCCCGACGCTCATCTTTCGCATCTCCGATCGGCCTGGCTGCTGCCCGAGCACGCGGCGCCCTCTGCAGAGAGGCGCTCGCGCACTTCGCCTGTCGTTCGTTCCCGGCATCCTGGCCAGCATGCTCGCCCTGGGAACGGCCTGGGCCCAGACGGGCAATGTCCTCTCCTTCCAGAAGCAGAGCGACACGCAGGGCACCTTCACGGCGCCGCTCGACAATGTCGACGAATTCGGGGGCGTCGCGGTCGGGCTTGGAGACCTGGACGGCGCCGGGCCAAGCGTCTATGCCATGGCGGTCGGCGCCTCTCTCGACGACGATGGCGGGACTGACCGGGGCGCCCTGTACGTGCTCTTCCTGGACGCCACCGGCAACGTGCTCTCCCACCAGAAGATCAGCAGCACGGCGGGAAACTTCACCGGGCCGCTCGACAACTTTGATGACTTCGCGGGCTCCGTGACCTTCCTCGGGGACCTGGACGGTGCCGGGCCGAGCGTGGCGGCGATCGCGGTGGGCGCGCCCAGCGACGATGATGGTGGGCTCAATCGCGGTGCCGTGTACGTGCTGTTCCTGGCCAGCACGGGAAACGTGCTCTCGCAACAGAAGATCAGCAGTACGGCAGGCGGCCTCACAGCACTGATCGACAGTCTCGACGAGTTCGGGGGCGCTTTGGCCTGGCTCGGGGACCTGGACGGCGCAGGGCCGAGCGCCGCTGCCCTGGCGGTCGGAGCGATCGGCGATGACGACGGGGGAACGGATCGCGGTGCGGTGTACGCGCTGTTCCTGGCCCGCTCTGGAAGCGTGCTCTCGCATCAGAAGATCAGCAGCACAGCGGGCGGTTTCACCGGGCTCCTCGACAATTCCGACGATTTCGGGAGCGCGCTGGCCAATCTTTGGGACCTGGATGGTGCGGGCCCGAGCGTGCGTGCCCTGGCGGTCGGTGCGGTCCTCGATGACGACGGCGGAACGGATCGAGGCGCCGTACACGTGCTGTTCCTCAACAACTCGGGAGGCGTGCTCTCCACACAGAAGATCAGCGACACACAAGGCAACTTCTCCGCGACCTTCGACAATTTCGACGAGTTCGGGGGGTCGCTCGATCTCCTGGGCGACATGGACGCCTCGGGGGCAGGCGTGAGCACCCTGGCGGTCGGAGTATCTGGCGATGATGACGGGGCAGAGGATCGCGGCGCCGTCTACCTTCTCCACCTGGCCAGCACGGGGGCCGTGGTCACGTTCAGCAAGATCAGCAGCACGCAGGGCAACTTCTCCGCCGCCCTCGACATCGCGGACGCGTTCGGTTCCTCCACTGGCTTTCTGGGCGACTTGGACGGCGCAGGGCCGAGCGGAGTCGCGCTGGCGGTGGGGGCCACCGGTGACGATGACGGCGGCGTCGACAGGGGCGCGATCTACATCCTGTTCCTGGAAGGCACTCCCACCACCGATGTCCCTTGGGTCCCCGTGACAACGCCGGGAGGGGTGCTCGTCGGAGCGAAGCCCAATCCCTTCACGCTGCGGACGACGATCCAGTTCCGACTGAGCCAGGCCGCCCGTGTACAGATCGAGATCCGGGACGTCAGCGGGCGCGCCGTGCGCCAGTTCGACGACGTACACGCCGGCCCCGGCAAGTACGGCGTCGAATGGGATGGCTTGGATGATTCCGGACGAGCGCTGCCAACGGGCACCTACTTCTTCCGGATGGCGGTCAACGGTCGCGTCGTAACTACGGCTGAGAAAGCGGTCCTCCTCCGATAGGCCCGCCGAACCCACGGGGCCTGTCAGAACCGCCAGGATTACTGGACCTTCACCGGCAGCTGGTTCGACACGAATCGCCAGCGATCGTCGAGCGCTCGAGCGAGGTTATGACGGAGACTCGCCCGTTCACGCGGCGCTTCTCCGCCGAGCGCACCCCCCCCGAGTACCGTGTCCACTGTCTCCTGCGTGATCTCACGCACGCCCGGCCACGCCGGACGGGGGTTGAAGAGCGCGCTGAGTTCCCAGATGTGGACGCCGCTCCGGCTCACGAAGCTCACGGAGGGGTCGAACCCGGTTCCGATGCGCGTGGAGCTCAGGCTCAGGTCAACGAGGTCGTTGGGATAGTCGATACCGACGCCGAACGCGGAGCTGTCGCCCGCCAGGTGCTCCCGATCGTTCACCAGTCCCCACACGCCGACCCGGAGATTCTGCTTCACGCGGATCGCCCCCATGGTGGATTGTGGGATGGTCAGCGTGAGATCCTCGACTCTCCGCGGTTCACGACAAGGGCTCCCAGGTTCGTCTCCCCGACCAGCGCGCGGATCCACCGCAGGCGGGAAAACCGGCAAGGCTGGAGCATGCGCGATCCTCGAGGGGGGACGAGACCGGCGGATTCTGCCTGAATACCTTGGAGCCAGCCAGCCCGGAGGCCGCCCTGACGGCGCCGCCCGGAGGCGGAACCGCGTCGTCCCGAGCCGGGGTCGCGGAAGCTATTGCGCGGCCTGTGGATTTCCCCTAGCTTCCCGCGACCGTGGACGCATTGGATGTCGCGCACCCACGGCCCAGCTCTCCGCACCAGGCAACCGCCGTGTGCACTCTCCTGGGGGACTCGAGATGAACCGCGG
>JANNKI010000180.1:0-3970 GCA_031396225.1 bacterium
GAAACGCAGGAAGACGAGCGGGCGCAGGATGCGCCAGCCGTCCTGGAGGAGCCGCATCTTCGTGGTGCCCCGTCCATGATAGCGGACAGTCACGGGTGCCTCTCGAATGCGGTACTGGCCACGGATGGCCTGGAAGAGCAGGTAGGGCTCGAGCTCGTAACGGTCGAGCCAGTCCTGCGAGAGCTGGATGCGAGGATCGTCGAGCAGCGCCAGGCGGAGGGCGCGCATGCCGTTGGTTCCGTCGGTGATGGGGTATCCGCTCGCGAGCCGGAACAGCAGCGGGTAGAGCCGCGTGAGCCAGCGACGCGCGCGCGGGATGCCGGGCGTGGCCCCGCCCGGGAGCCAGCGGCTGCCTTGCACAAGATCGGCCTCGCCGGCGAAGAGCGGCACGAGGATGCGCGGCAGCTCGTCCGGCTCGTGCTGGTCGTCGCCCGAGAGGATGGCGGCGAACTCGATGCCGCGGCGCTTGGCCTCGAGGAGCCCGGTGCGGATGGCCGCTCCCACGCCCTGGTTCCTCTCGTGGCGGATCACCACCTCGGCGCCCGCCGCGCGCGCCTCGCCGGCCGTGTCGTCCCTGGAGCAGTCGTCCACGACGATGACCGTGGCGGCCCAGCGGCGCGGGATCTTGCGCACCACATCCCCGATCTTGCCGGTCTCGTTCCAGGCCGGAACGACGACGGCGACCCGCCGGGGGTCGATCAGGGCAGCGCGGTCAGCGGACGGGTCCAGAGGCTCGGGGGGCGGTGGGCACATACGCGAAAAAGCGTAGCACACGCTCGCAGTGAAACGAGCGCCCCAGTCGTGGCCGCTCGGCCCGTGCATGGAGCGTGGCGGCCTGCCCCGGTGGAGATGGCGAAACGTGCATGCTGCATGAGCTCCCGGCCCCATCGCGGCGTGCGGCCAGCCATTCCTTGCCGCTGGAGCACGGGCGCTGATAGGCTTTTCAGGCAGCCGCGCTGTCTCCTCCTCCCTTCTGTGCGCCGCTTCCGTGGCGCCCCGCCCCTTCCAGGGACCCCCCGACCGGATGCGCCAGAACCTGAAGCTCAGCCTCGTCATCCCGTGCTACAACGAGGAGGACGGCGTCCGTGAAGTGATCGGGCGTTGCCCCGGGGACATCGACGAGATCGTCGTCGTGGACAACAACTGCACCGACCGAACCGCCGAGGTGGCGCGCTCACTCGGAGCGGTGGTGGTGAGCGAGAAACGCCCCGGCTACGGCGCCGCCTACAAGGCGGGGCTCAAGGCCGCGACCGGCGACGTCATCGTGACGCTGGACGGCGACGGCACGTACCCTCCCGAAGCCATCCCGGAACTGGTGGACACGCTGGTCGCCAGGCGTTGGGACTTCCTGTCCGCCTGCCGCTTCCCGCTCGCCGACCCCAAGGCCATGGGCCTCACGAACCAGATCGGGAACTGGGTGCTCACCGCGACGGCCATGGTGCTGTTCTTCAAGCCCATTCGCGACAGCCAGTCCGGCATGTGGGTATTCAAGCGTTCGATCCTCGACGGGTTGCGCGTGACGTCCGACGGCATGCCGTTCAGCCAGGAGATCAAGCTCGAGGCGATCCTGCGCGGTTTCCGATTCGGTGAGACGCATATCCATTACGGGGCCCGGATCGGCGAGGTGAAGCTCCAGAAATGGCGCGACGGGTGGTTGAACCTGTCGTTCCTGTTCCAGAAGCGCCTCGGACTCCTCTAACCGCTCCAGCGGAGACGGTTCGCCATGTGCGGGTTCGCGGCCTTTCACCATCCCGAGGGACGCACGCCGGAGCGCGGCTGGCTCCAGGCCGCCGCGACACTGCTCCGTCATCGAGGCCCGGACGACGAGGGGCTGCTCGCCGAGCCCGGCGCGGGGCTCGCGTTTCGCCGGCTGGCCATCGTGGACGTGGCTGCGGGGCATCAGCCGCTCGCGAACGAGGACGGCACCGTGTGGATCGCGTTCAACGGCGAGATCTACAACCACGCCGAACTGCGCACGGAACTCGAGCGCGCCGGGCACCGCTACCGCACGCACAGCGACACCGAGACGCTGGTGCACGCGTACGAGGAGTGGGGGCCGGCGTTCGTGCGGCGGCTGCGTGGCATGTTCGCGTTTGCGATCTGGGATCGGCCGCGCCGGCGGATGTTCGTGGCCCGCGACCACGTGGGCATCAAGCCGCTTTACTGGACGCGAGCCGAGGGAGCGTTCGTGTGCGCCTCCGAGGTGAAGGCGCTGTTCGCGTTTCCCGGCGTGGAGCGCCGCGCCGATCCCGACGCCGTGGTGCAACACCTGACGCTGCGCTACGCCGCCGCGCCGCGCACACTGTTCGCGGGCATCAAGAAGCTGCCGGCGGGGCACTCGCTGACGCTCGAGCTCGGCGACGCGAAGCTCGAGCGCTGGTGGCGCGCCGAGTACGAGCCCAAGCAGGCATTGTCTGCGGACGACGCATTGGCCGAGGTGGAGCAGCGGCTCACGGCGTCGGTGCGGAGCCATCTCATGAGCGACGTGCCGCTCGGAGCGCTGCTGTCGGGCGGCGTGGACTCGGGCCTGGTCGTGGCGCTGATGAGCCGGCTGAGCGACCGGCCGGTGCAGACGTTCTCGGTGGGCTTCGACGCTCCCGGGTCCTACAGCGAGCTTCCGTTCGCGCGCCGCGTCGCGGACCACTGCGGCACCGAGCATCACGAGCTCACCGTGGGCGCCGAGGACCTGCTGCGCGAACTGCCCTCGTTGGTGTGGCACCAGGACGAGCCCATGAGCGAGCCGGCGGCGATCCCCACCTACATGGTATCGCGCCTGGCGCGCGAGACCGTGACCGTGGTGCTCACGGGCGAGGGCGGCGACGAGCTGTTCGCCGGCTATCCCAAGTACGCCGTGGAGCCGGTGGCGCGCCGACTCGCGATGCTGCCCGGGCCTTTGCGTGACGCGTTCCTATCCGGCGTGGTCGCCCGGCTGCCGTTCGCGTTCCGCAAGCTGCAAGTGGTGGGCCGGAGCGCGCGGTTCCGTGACGAATCCGAGCGGCTCGCCGCCTGGTTCGCGGGCTTCGTGGGCGAGGAACGCGAGCGGTTGCTTGCGCCGGGGCTCTGCGCCCACGCGGCCGCGGGGGTGGAACCGTTCCGCGTGGCGCTCGGCGACACCGCCGCCCGCTCGAGCCTGGACCGCATGCTGGACGTGGACCTGCGCGTGTGGCTCGCCGACGACCTGCTGGTGAAGATGGACAAGATGAGCATGGCGGCCTCGGTGGAAGCGCGCGTGCCGCTCCTGGACCTGCCGCTCATCGAATGGGCCATGCGGCTCGGGCCCGAGCACAAGATCCGCGGGCTCGAGGGTAAGGTGCTGCTCAAGCGCCTCGCGCGAAAGTTGTTGCCCGTGGAAGTGGTGGATCGTCCCAAGGTGGGCTTCACCGTGCCGCTGTCGCCGTGGTTCCGCGGCCCGCTGCGCGCTCTGCTCGCCGACACGCTGCTCGCCGATCGCTGCCTGCAGCGCGGCTGGTTCGACCCCGCTTCAGTCCGCTCGACGCTGGACGACCATCTCGCGGGCCGGCGCGACCGCGCACGCGAGCTGTGGACGTTACTCACGCTCGAACTCTGGCATCGGACGTGGGTGGATAGCGACGGCGCACGGCCCGAGCCGTGGCAAGCGCCGCCGCGTGCCATGGTGGGGGCCCTGTGACGCTGGCGAGCCCGCCTTGCGTCGGGCATCATCGGCCTCCCCACCCCCCGGAGAGAGCGCGCCCATGAAGCTCGTCATCCAGATCCCGTGCTTGAACGAGGAGGCCTCGCTTCCCGTGACGCTCGCGGACCTGCCGCGGAGCCTTCCGGGGATCGACTCGATCGAGCTGCTGGTCATCGACGACGGCAGCAGCGATCGCACGAGCGAAGTGGCGCGGGAGCATGGCCAGGACCCGTGCGCGGCTATCTCGGCGAAGCGGCGCGCAACCGGATCGCGAACAGCATGCGCAAGCTGCAGGAGCTGACGGTCAAGGGCATCTGG
>JANNKI010000212.1:0-12533 GCA_031396225.1 bacterium
GCGCCACGCGCGCGGCACGACGCCGTGTTCGTGAACGCGCGCGGTGGAGTGCTCTCTCGCATGGGCTGGTGGAAGATCCTGCGCGCTCACGCGCGCGGCGCCGGGGTCACGGCGCGCGTCCACCCGCACGTATTGCGTCACTCTTTCGCCACGCATCTGCTCGAGGGCGGCGCCGACCTGCGCGTGGTGCAGGAGCTGCTCGGCCACGCCAGCGTCACCACCACCGCCATCTACACGCACCTCGACCGCGGGTATCTGCGCGAGGTGCATCGTCAGTTCCATCCCCGGGCATGATCGCCGGGAGCCATCACGACCGGGTCGTGGAGGACTCATGATGCGCAGGACGCACCAGGTCTCACTCGCCGTACTCCTCGCACTCGTGCTGGGAGCAGTCCAGACGGCCCCCTCGTGGGCCGCGAGCAACATCGTGCTGCCGCGCGCCGGACAGGTGGGCCTCGGCATCCAGGCCCAGGGCGGGACCCTGCTCTCGGGCGGAGGGCTGGGCAGCGAGTTCGGCAGCGGGCCGGGACTGGCGGTGAAGCTCCGTTACCGCATGCGCTTCGAGCGCGCGATCGGGCTCACGTTCGACACGCAGCGGCTCAACGCGCGGGACCCGTCCGCGGCAGGAGGAGCCTTTGACCCGATCACCACGACGCCCGGGGCGCCAGTTGTGCTGCGCGAGCGGCTCAAGATCGTCACCGCCGGCATCGAGTTCTACCAGTTGTTCGACACGCGCGAGCGCACCGTGAAGATGCTCTCGGCTGGCGCGGGCCTGGCGCAGATCTCGGCGCGGCTCAGTAACGGCGAGACGCAGTTCCCGCTGGCCGGCGACGGCGTGTACCTGAGCCTGGGGGGCGGCCTCGAGCGCTTCATCCTGCGCAGCTGGGCCTGGGACCTGAGCACGCGTTACCTGGCCCTGTTCCACGACGGCAAGGTGAACCACGACCTGCAGCTCCAGGCCGGGCTCATCTTCTACGCGGCCTACTGATCCATGGCCACCCCACTGAAGCTCGCGTTCCACGGCGCCGCGCGGACCGTGACGGGCTCGCGCCACCTGCTCACGTGGGGGGAGTCGAGCTGGCTCTACGACTGCGGGCTCTACCAGGGGCACCGCGACGAAGCCGAGGCGATCAATCGTACGTTCGCATTCGATCCCGCCACGCTCGACGCGGTGGTCGTCTCGCATGCCCACCTGGACCACATCGGGAATCTGCCGACGCTGGTGGCACAGGGCTTCGCAGGCCCCATCCACGTCACCGCGCCGACCGCGTCGCTTTCGAAGTTCATGCTGTCGGACAGTGCCCACCTCATGCAGCGCGACGTCGAGCACGTGAACCGCCGCCGGGGCGGACGGCCAGTGCGCGTGCCGCTCTATTCGGTGGCGGACGTGGAGACCACGCTCGCTCGGTTCCAAACCTACGGCTACGGCAAGGCGTTCACGCCGTTCCCTGGGGTCACGGCCACCTACCACGACGCCGGGCACATCCTCGGCGCGGCCATGACCACGTTCGAATTCGAACAGGAGGGACGGAAGTTCCGGCTGATCATGGGCGGCGACCTGGGTCGCGCGCGCCGGCACATCCTGCGCGACCCGGTGGTCCCGCCCGGGCCCGACGCGCTCGTGCTCGAGAGCACGTACGGCGATCGCCTCCACGCGGACGACGCCACGAACGAGGCGGAGCTGATCGATGTCGTGCACCGCACGGTGGAACGCGGCGGACGGCTCGTGGTGCCGGCGTTCGCGGTGGGCCGCACGCAGGAATTCGTGGCGGTGTTGCACGAGCTGACCGAGCGCAAGGCGCTGCCCGACCTGCCGATCTACGTGGACAGTCCCATGGCGCGCGAGGCCACGGCGGTGTACCGCCGGCATCCGGAGTGCTTCGATGAGCAGACGAGCGCGATGTTCCGCGACCACGACGGGGCCCCGTTCGGGTTCAACCGCCTGCGCTACGTCACGAGCGTCGAGGAGTCGCGTGCGCTGAACGACCTGCGCACGCCCTGCATCATCGTCTCGGCCTCGGGCATGTGCGAAGGCGGGCGCGTCGTGCACCACCTGCAGCACGCCCTCGGCGACAGCCGCAACACCGTGCTGTTCGTGGGCTACCAGGGCCAGGGCACGCTCGGCCGCCGGCTGCGCGACGGCGTCAAGAACGTGAACGTGCTCGGCGAGCCCGTGCAGGTACGCGCTGAGATCGCCGCGCTCGACGGCTTCAGCGCGCACGCTGACCAAGCCGAGCTCCTGTCGTGGGTGGAGCGCCTGGACCCCCAGCCGCGCACGATCTTCCTCGTGCACGGCGAGCCCGAGCCGGCGGAGACGCTGGCGGGCCTGCTTCGCGAGCGCTCCACCGCCACCGTGCACGTGCCCGCCAAGGGGGAGGAGTTCGAACTGTGGACGTGACCGAACCGCGCTACCAGGTGGGCCAGCGCCTGCACCATCCCCTGTTCGGCGACGGGCTGATCGTGGAGGTGCACACCGACCGCGGGCGCGAAGTGCTCGAGGTGGTGTTCGACGGGCAGTTGCGCCGGCTGTCCGCCGTGCGCGACTGGGAGATCGTGGACGGCGCCGCGCCGCACCTGATGGCGACTCCCGTGGACGAGGACGGAGTGCCCGACGTGGAAGGCGACGAGCCCACCGGACTCCTCGGGCGCGCCATGCCGCAGTCCCGCCGCCACTGGCACGCGCAGGGCGACGCGCTGCTCACGGCGTGGCTCGACAACCCCGCCCAGCCGCAGTCGCGCTTCGCCCTGCGCGCCGACGCCGAGGCGTGGGCCGGCTGGGCGAGCGCGGACCGGCTCGTGTCGCTGGACTCGTTGCGCGGCGTCGAGCGCTTCCCGCACCAGGAGGCGGCATGCTTCAAGGTGCTGCGCGACTTCGGCGGGCGCGGCATCCTCGCCGACGAGGTCGGGCTGGGGAAGACTGTCGAGGCGGGCATCGTGCTCAAGGAGTACGTGCTGCGCGGCGCGGTGCGCACGGCGCTCGTGCTGGTGCCGGCCTCGCTGTGCGAGCAGTGGCGCGCCGAGCTGTGGGAGAAGTTCGAGTTGGACTTCGTGGTCTCGCGCGGCCCCTCGGGCCAGAGGGGCCGGCACCCGTTCGTCATCTCGTCGCTCGAGACCGCGCGCCACGAGCGCCATCGCAAGCGCGTGCGCGGCGCCGACTACGACATGGTCGTGTGCGACGAGGCTCACCGCCTGCGCAACCACCTCACGCTGGGCTGGAAGTTCCTGAACGACCTGAACCCACGCTACCTGCTGCTGCTCACGGCCACGCCGGTGCAGAACGACCTGCGCGAGCTCTACAACCTGGTCACGCTGGTGCGTCCGGGCACCGTGGGCACGTTTTCCCAGTTCCGCCGCGACTTCCTGTCTGGCCACGACAAGCGCACCCCACGCAACACGCCGCGACTACGGCGCCTGTTGAAGAGCGTCATGATCCGGACGCGCCGCGGCGACACGACGCTCACGTTCGCGCCGCGCAAGGTGGAGACGCTGTGGGTGCCGCAGAGCGCCCCCGAGCGCCTGCTCTATCGCCAGATCAGCGAGTTCGTGGCCAGCGCCGTGCATGCGGACCACGCTCACCCCGGACGGCCGCACTACTTCACGCTCATGGTGCTGCAGAAGGAGATGGGCTCGTCGTGGGCGTCGGTGCAGGGCACGCTGGAGAAGCTCGCGTCCCACACCGATGGCCTGGAGCCCAAGCGCGTGCGGGCGTTCGCCGAGCGAGCGCGCGGGCTGGCCCAGGACGCCACCAAGCTGCGCACGCTGCTGCGCTGCATCGCGTCGCTCAAGGGCGAGAAGGCCATCGTGTTCACGCAGTTCCGCGCCACACAGGACGCCATCGTCGCGGCACTCGAGGCCGAAGGGCTGGGCACGGCGGTGTTCCACGGCGAGATGGGCTGGCGCGAGAAGGAGGAGTCGCTCGAACACTTCCGCCACCACCAGCAGGTGCTGGTGAGCACAGAGGCGGGAGGGGAGGGCCGCAACCTCCAGTTCGCGCGCATCGTCATCAACTACGACCTGCCCTGGAATCCCATGCGGCTGGAGCAGCGCATCGGTCGCGTGCACCGGTTGGGCCAGGAGCACCCGGTGCGCGTGGTGAACCTGGTGTCGCGTGGCACGCTCGAGGCCTACGTGTTGGAGATCCTCGAGCGCAAGATCCGCATGTTCGAACTGGTGGTGGGCGAGATGGAGGAGATCCTCGGCGCCTGGCAGATGCAGGGGTCGTTCGAGGACGAGGTGTTCCGGCGCTGGACCGAGTCGAGTGCGCCGCGGGCACGCAAGCGCCGATTCACCGAACTGGCGCAGCACCTGGTGACCGCGCGCAAGCTCTACCAGGCGCAGCGCGACAACCAGAGCATGCTGTTCCATGGCGCCAACGAGAACGACGAGGAGCGCGGGTGAGCACGACCACGAAGCAACGCCGGGCGGCACCCGCGCGCGCGCGCTTGAACGGCAAAGCGCCGAAGCACTCGTCCAAGGCCGCGCTCGCGGTGAACATCCCGCGTGGCGAGACCGCGGCCGAATCGCCCGAATGGCGGCGCTTCGTCGGTCGCTGGCTCGAGGCGCACCATTGCAAGGTGGACTCGGCGCCGCGCGGGGACTGGGAGGTGGAGCTGTCGGCCGACCTGCAGAAGCGCTGGCGGCGCCAGCGCGTGCGGCTGGTGTTCGATCCCGCGCGCCCGACCGTGCCGCGCGGCGCTTGGTTCATCGCGCCGGGCAGCACGGGCGGCCGCCGCATCCTCGAGGCCGCGCTCGCCGAGCCGCTCTTCACGCGGCGCACCGCGCTGGCCCAGGTGCCCGGCGCTCCCGCCCAGGGCATCGCCAGCGTGTGCCGCGTGCGCGGCTTCACGTGGGGCCCGCCGCGACTGGGACCGGTGCGCTACGAACGCCGCGTCGCGTTCCACGCCGTGATCACGCGGTGGGGGGGGCTGCCGTGGCAGGAGCAGTGGGTGGTACTGGTGGGCGCGGGAGGCGAAGTGCTCGAGCGCGCCCAGCTGGCGCAGATGCCCGAGGTGCGGCCGCGCGAGGGGCTCTACCAGATGCCCGAGGAACTCGAGCCCGAGCTGCGCGAGCGCTGGCTCTCGAGTGCCCGCGCCACGCTCGAGGCGTTGGCCGAGGAGCGCGAGCGCGAGTGGGCGGTGTCGGTGGGCCGTCTGCGCGACGACGAACTGGACCGGTTGGGCGCGTTCTTCTCGGCGCGCATCGAGGAGGAAGAGGAGCGCCAACGCCGCCGCGCCGGGCACGACGAGGGCGAACTCGAGCACGGCGACGCCACGTCGTTGAAGCTCGAGTGGGAACGCCGAGCGGCCGAGGTGCGCCAGCGCTGGGAGATGCGCACCGAGGTGCGGCTCTGGGGCATCGAGGAGTGGTCGTGGCCGGTGGCCGACCTGGAGCAGGAGCTGCGCTCGGGCGCGATGCACGTGAAGCTGCGTGCCGCCGTGGACGTGGCGCGCGGACGCCCGGCCCTGCCCGCGTGCCCGAGCTGTGGCAGCCCCACCGAGATGCTGGTGCGCGCACGCGGCACGGCGTGCTGCGCGATGTGCGCGCCCGCTTGACGCTCGGGAGCCACGCCACGTAGAGTCCCTCGTCCTTCGCGCAGGGGGCCGGCACGCGGCCCGGAGCGCGAAACGTGGCATCGCCGGGAGGTCCGTTTGTCGCTGGAAACACGCAAGAACGCCATCGAGGATCCGGGCGCCGATCTGCTCGACCGGGCTTCCGGAGCCTGGGAGCGCTACGGCCGGATCGTGCTGGGATCGGTCGTGGCCATCGCCGTGGTCGGCATCGCGGGCTACTACATCATGGCCGGCAACACGCGGAAGGAGAACACCGCGTCGGAGAAGCTGGCCGAGGCGAACGACCTGTTCTGGCGAGCGGACTACGACCGCTCGCGGCAGATCGCGCAGGACGTGAGCAAGCAGTACGCGGGCACGCCGAGCGGCACCGACGCACTGCGGATCGCAGGTGACGACGCCTACTGGCGCGGCAACTGGAAGGACGCCATCGCGGACTACCAGTCCTATCTCAAGAAGAACAACTCGGGACTGCTGGCGAGCACGGTGCGGCGCAGCCTCGGCTACGCGCTCGAGAGCAACGGCCAGTACGCCGAGGCGGCCACGAACTACGAGCAGTTGGTGGGCGTGTTCGATCGCGAGTCGAGCGGCGAGCTGTTGTTCGCCGCTGCGCGCTGCTTCACGGCCGCGAAGAAGCCCGACGAGGCGAAGCAGCGCTGGCAGCGGATCATCGACGAGTTCCCGGACACGAGCTACCAGCTCCAGGCCCGGATCGAACTGGGCAAGCTATCGCCGACGTTCGTCAATTAGCCATCGCGACATCGCAACGGCCCGCGCGCCCCGATGGGGGTACGCGGGCCGTCGTGCTATCGGGGCACAGGGTTCATGCGGTAGCTGAACTTAAAGTGTCACATGAAGGGCAGGCAGCTCCGACGCCGGCGAGGTCGGTGGGGAAATCCCCGGCCCTCCGGCTCAGCCTCCGAAGCCCGTGACCGCCTCCAGCCCGAGACCCAGCTGGAGCGCGAGCCGTGGCAACTCGACATCGGGCTCGATCGCGCGAGGCAGTCCGGCCCGGCGCGGGTGCTCCTGGGAGAGCTTCGCCACATGCGCGACATTCATCTGTTGCATGAACTTGGGCGCATAGGCGCTTGTCGCATAGAGCGACGCGAGCCGCGCGGCTTCCTCGGGCCACTCCTGCGCGAGCGTCTCGATGAAGTGTTCACGCGTGCCAGGTCGCAGGTACACGAGTTCGGTCCAGAGCTTCGAGGCGCCGGCGTCCCGTGCCGCGCGCACGGCGTCGCGCAGCAGCTCCGGGCGGTCCGTGAGCCCCGGAAGGATCGGCGCAAGCGCCACACCCACGCGGATGCCGGCGTCGGCGAGCATGCGCACGGCGCGAAGCCGCTGCCGCGGCGGCGCGGTGCCGGGCTCGGTGAGGCGCCAGATCGCTTCGTCCAGTGTGGGCACCGAAAGGCTCACCGAGACGCGCACCCGCCGCGCGGCGGCCTGTAGCACGTCCACGTCACGTACCACCAGCGGCCCCCGGGTGATGATCGAGAACGGCGTGTGGCGCTCGGCCAGGGCCTCGAGGCAGCCCCGGGTGAGCCGGAAGCGGCCCTCGGCCGGCTGGTAGGGGTCCGTGGCGGCGCCCACGAGCACGAGCTCCCGGGCCCAGGCGGGGCGTCCCAGCTCGACCCTGAGCACGCTCACGACGTTGGGCTTGATCCGGACGCTCCGGCCGTAGCGGTCGTCGGAGGGGCGGTCGGCGCGGCGTTCGAAGGCTCGAACGTAGCAGAACGTGCAGCGATGCACGCAGCCCATGTACGGGTTGAGCGTCCACTTGAACGGCATCCCGGTCACGCGATTGAGGGCGGAGCGGCAGGGCTCGAGGCGGTATTCGACGGGCATGCGCGAGGGATAGCGCAGATGGATGGACTGCACAAGTGGGCAGTGCGCGAGGTTCCGCCCGCGCCACATACACATGTCGCATAATATGTATTATGTAAACCTGTGAAGGTTTACATAATACGCGGGTGCGCCAGCACCCGCTGGAAACGGCGCCACGAGTTGGCTCACCCCCACCCTGCGGGAAACCACGCGGGGCGGTGCCCTCACCCTTCGGGCATCGGCTACGGGCAGTAGGCGCTGGGACTCTGGACGGATGTCGCCTTGGCCCAGATGTCGAGCCAGACGCTCAGGTCGTCGGCCCCTAGCGCCTGGTCGCCATTGAAGTCCGACCGGCCGATGGGTTCTCCGGTGCCGAAGTCGCTCAGCCAGATCGAGAGGTCGTTGGCCCCCAGGCCGTTGCTTCCGTCCAGGTCCAGGTAGGCCACGCGCACGTCTCCCATCCAGGCGCCTCGGGCATAGACCTGGGCACATGTGCCGGCGCCGTGTGGGCCGGCGGGGTCGCCGCCACCGACGGCGGCGAACCGGGCGCTGCCGTCCGCGGCGGTGCTCGTGAGGATGCCGTGCGTGGCGCAGCGGCTGGTCACGCCGGGCTGGCGCTGGTCAACGGCCACGCGCGCGCCGGGACAGTTCAGCAGGCGGAATTCGATCGGCTCGCCGGGGATCGGGTTGTTCGAGATGTCGCGGATCACGATCAGGAACGCGCCCGTCGTCGTGTCCGCCAGGCCCTCGGCGACGCCCACGAGCAGGATGTGCGCGGGCACGCTGGAATTGGCCTTGGAACCGATGGCCAGCGCCTGCGCGGGCGCGATCAACGCCGCGGCAAGCGCTGCGACCTGGTTGAGACGCATGGCGAGGCTCCGGGGAGGCGCGGCCACTCGGCCGCATGCAGGATGAACCCCGCTCCCCTCCCGCTGGTTCCCGCTAGCCTGCGGTGACCACCAGGTTCAGGAGCTTGTCCTTCACGTAGATGGCCTTGCGGATGGCGCCGCCGTTCACGTAGCGGCTCACCCGCTCGTCGGCCAGCGCGGCGGCCTGCACGTCGGCCTGCTCCGCTCCGCGCGGCAGGTCGAGCGTGGCGCGCAGCTTGCCGTTCACTTGAACCGCCACCGTCACCGTGTCCTCGATGCATCTGGCCGGGTCGTACGTCGGCCACGCGGCGTACGCCAGAGACTCGGTGTGGCCCAGCCGCTGCCACAGCTCTTCGCCCAGGTGCGGCGCAAACGGCGAGAGCAGCAGCACGAAGGGCTCGAGCAGCGTGCGCGGACGGCCGGGCTGCTTCATGACCTCGTTGACGAACACCATCATCTGCGAGATCGCGGTGTTGAACTTGAGCGCCTCGATGTCGTCGCCGACCTTGCGGATGGTCTGGTGCAGCGCGCGGTCCAGTTCGGGGCCCGCCTCCCCGGCCGTCACGGCCAGCGAACCGTCCTCGTTCACGAACAGCCGCCAGGCGCGGTCCAGGAAGCGCGAGATGCCCTCCACGCTCTTCGTGCTCCACGGCTTCATCGCTTCCAGTGGGCCCATGAACATCTCGTAAAGGCGAAGAGCGTCGGCGCCGAACTCCTCCACCATGTCGTCGGGGCTCACCACGTTGCCCCATGACTTGCTCATCTTGCGATTGTCCTCGCCCAGGATCGTGCCCTGGTGCACCAGTTTCATGAACGGCTCGGGCGTGCTCACCACGCCGATGTCGAACAGCACCTTGTGCCAGAACCGCGCATACAGCAGATGCAGCACGGCATGCTCGGCGCCGCCCACGTACAGGTCCACCGGCATCCAGTACTTCTCCTTGGCCGGGTCCACGAGGCGGTCGGGGTTCCGAGGATCCAGGAAGCGCAGGTAGTACCAGCACGAGCCCGCCCACTGCGGCATGGTGTTGGTCTCGCGGCGCACCCGCTTGCCCGTGGCGGGGTCCGTCGTGTTCACCCACTCGGTGAGATTCGCGAGCGGACCCTCTGTGCTGCCCGTGGGCTTAAAGTCCGCGGACTCCGGCAGGCGCACCGGCAACTGGTCCTCCGGCAGGGCCTGCGGCACGCCGTCCACCCAGATCACGGGGAACGGCTCGCCCCAGTAGCGCTGGCGCGAGAACAGCCAGTCGCGGAGCTTGTAGTGGATCGCCTTCCGCCCGAGGCCCCGCTCCTCGAGCCAGGCGGTGATCCTGGGGATGGCGTCCGCGGGCGACAGGCCGTCGATCGAGAGCGAGCGATCGGGCGTCGTGGAGTTCACCACGCGACCGGCGGTGTTCTCGGTGAACGCCGCCCTCTGCACGTCCCCCCCGCTCACCACCTCGCGGATCGGCAGCGCGAACGCGCGCGCGAACTCCCAGTCGCGCTCGTCGTGGCCCGGGACCGCCATGATCGCTCCGGTGCCGTAGCTCATGAGCACGTAGTCGGCGATCCAGATGGGCAACAACTCGTTGTTCACGGGATTGACGGCGTGGCCGCCGGTGAACACGCCGGACTTCTGCTTCTCCTCCTGGCGCGCCAGGTCGCTCTTGCGCGCCGCGGCGTCTCGGTAGGCACGTACCTGGGCCGCGTGTTCGGGCGTGGTGACCGCGTCCACCAGCGCGTGCTCGGGCGCCAGCACCATGTACGTGGCGCCGAACAGCGTGTCGGGTCGCGTGGTGAAGATGCGCAGCTTGGCGCTGAGCCCGGCCAGCGCGAACTCCACGTCTGCGCCGATCGAGCGCCCGATCCAGTTCTTCTGCATCTCCAGCGTGCTGGTGGGCCAGTCCACCAGCTTGAGGTCTTCCAGCAGCCGGTCGGCGTAGGCGGTGATCTTCAGCACCCACTGCCGCATGGGCTTTCGGACGACGTCGAAGCCGCCCACTTCGGACTTGCCGTCCACCACCTCTTCATTGGCCAGCACCGTGCCCAGCTCGGGGCACCAGTTGACCGGCACCTCGGCCACGTACGCGAGCCCGCGCGCGTGAAGCTGCAGGAAGATCCACTGCGTCCAGCGGTAGTACTCGGGGTCGGTGGTGTCCACCTCGCGGTCCCAGTCGTGCGACAGGCCCGCGCGCTGCATCTGGCGGCGGAAGTTGGCGATGTTCTCCTTTGTCGTCTGTGCCGGGTGGATGCCCGTCTTGACCGCGTACTGCTCCGCCGGCAGGCCGAACGCGTCCCAGCCGGTGGTGTGCAGCACGTTGAAGCCGCGCATGCGCTTGAACCGGCTGACGATGTCGGTGGCCACGTAGCCTTCGAGGTGGCCCACGTGCAGGCCCGAGCCCGAAGGGTACGGGAACATGTCGAGGCAGTAGTACTTGGGGCGCGCGGTGTCGTCCGGGACGCGGAACGTCTTCTTCTCGACCCAGTAGCGCTGCCAGCGCGGCTCGACTTGGGCGAACGGGTAGTACTTACTCATCGGAGAGCTCCCAGACCGTCGGCGGCCCCGACCAACGAAACACGCTCATGAGATCTGGGGCTCCGATGGCCCCGCAGCACGACCATCCTGATCTTCAGGGCGTGCTCCACACTCGCTGGACAAGCTGAGCCGTGCAGGCGAACCCAAGGAAGATCACCTCTCGCCCGAGCGGAAGTCCACACACGTCGCGCGACGGCCATTCAAGTGGCGTTCCCTCGCTACTGGCTCGGGGCTTGATCAGTTCAACCCCCGAGGAACTGCGGCGACGTGGACGAAGTCCTGTGTAGCGGAACGTCGGACCCGGCGCAAGGAGAATCGCGTGGGAGAAAGCCCGGCAGCGCGGCCCTCAGAGCATGGAGCACCAGCGCATGGGCTCCACGGTGGCGCTACCTCGCCGCCACCTCGCGCGTGGCCTGCTCCAGTGCGGTGCGCACGTCGGAGCGGCCGCCCTTCCACGCCGACTCTGCGCGGTAGACGGCGTCGAGCGCGCGGGCGCGGCTCGCGGCATCGCGCCGTCTTGCCAGCGCCATGCTCGCGGGCTTCCACTTGGCCCAGCCATAGGGATTCACGGCCATGCTGAACGTGGCCGACACCAGGTGGCCGAGCGCCCATAGCACGGAGCCCTCGCTCTCCCCCGCCGCCAGCAATCGCTCGAGGCGCTGCGCGGCCACGGCCTCATCGCCCGCCGCCACAGCGGCGAGGAAGTCCGGAAGGTCCGCACTGATCTGCGGAGAGGTGAGTGCGTGGACGTGGGCGCGCGTCACCACCCCATCGGCTCCGGCCAGCACCGCGAGCTTGCCGGCCTCGTTCAAGAACGCGAGCGCGTCGTGTTCGCAGGTCTCGAGCAGCGCGGCCAGCGCGCCGGGCTCGGGCCTCGCGCCGCTTGCCGACAGTTTCTTGGCGCCCCAGCGCAGGAGCTCGTCCGCGCCGGGTGGCTCGGCGATCACCCGCACGGCGCAGGCGGCGCGGATCGGCTCGAGCGTCTTGCGCGTGGTCTCGGCCGCCGACTCGACCAGCACCAGGCACGAGCCGCCCGCGGGCACCAGGAGGCCCGTGGCCAACGCGTCCACGCGCTTCTCGCTCCGGCCCAGGTCCTCCACTTCGAACACCAGCGTGAGTTCCCGAGGCGCGAACAGCGACAGGTTCTGGTAGGCGGCGAGGATCGCGTCCACGCCCTGCTCGTCGGGGCGCAGCACGCGCGCGGCGGGTGCTTCGGGAACGGCCGCGGCCCACGCTCGCCGGAACTCGCCCAGGAACGCCGCCTTCACCGCCTCGTCGGGGCCCTCGAGATAGACGGTCGCGGGGAAGTCTCCGTCCGCCACGCGCTCGAGCAAAGCGAGCGCTTGAATCGCCGCACTCGCGCGGGCCTTCGGCGCACGGGGTGCGGCGGCGCGCTTCGCCGCCGCCGCCGGCTTCCCGCTCCCGGCGCTACCAGCCTTCGACGCTGCGGCTGAGGACTTCGTCCGCGATCTTGGTGATGGCTTCTTTTCGTCCATCGAGTTCGGTCTTGGCCTCCTGGCCGGGCACATCCTGCACGTAGTAGTTGGAGCTCTTGACGATCAGGTCGCTCCACAGCTCGCGGTTCTTCACCAGGTCCTTGAACGTGACCTGCACGCCCACGGTGACGCGGTACTCGTTCGCCTGCGCGGTGCTGGAGAAGCCGAACACGGCGTTCTTGTACTGGGTCACCTTGCCGCGGATCACGGCGTTGGCGCTCTTCTCGTCCACGATCTTCAGGTGATTGTCCTTGACGAACCG
>JANNKI010000218.1:0-5547 GCA_031396225.1 bacterium
CACCACGTCGGCATCCTGCTCGATCGAGTTGTGCGTGACGATGCCATTGGCGATGAAGTTGTGCGTGCCCGGCACTGTCGCATCGAACACCGGCTGAACCCCGAGTGACTCGATCGAGACGATCTCGTCCCAGAACAGATCGGACCCGGCCAGCACGTGCGTCTCGGGATCCGCCACGATCGTCGCCACCGTCATGAGCCGCTCTCGACCCGGAGCGTGCTTGTAGATTGTGCTGCCGCGGTAGCCGGAGCCGGCCGCAGCCTGGAGTTCACGTTCCATGATGCCGATCGCCGCTCCGGCACTCCGAACCCTGGGCCACGCCTGAGCTTGGATGGGCTCCGGTGCGCGGCGTGGCACGGCCAGTCGAACTCCCTCCGCGAGCTGGTCGAGTCGCCGCCAGCCATCGAACGTGAGGAACGGATGGTTCGCACTGGCCTTGATGCTTCGGCCTGACGCGAGGCGCAATTCGGAAACTTCCTTCTCGCCGCTCGGGAACACGTGCGTCATGTTGCCGCGAACGAGTCGGAACGACTCGTCAATCGTCCAGACCGGAACATTGCGCTCTCCGCTCGCGAGAAGTTCGCCCAGCGTGACCTCGGCCCCGGTGTCGGCGCGCAGGACGCGCGCGTCCGCCGTGAGGCAGCCGGAATCACGCAAGTCCGATAGCTGCGGTCGGCCGGCGCCGCCGCGCTGCTCGACGGCTCGCGAGAGCTGGGAGAGTGCGACGATCGGCACCGAGAGTTCCTTGGCGAGCGCCTTCAATCCGCGAGAGATCTGCGAGATCTCCTGAACGCGATTCTCCGCCGGAGTGCTGCTGCGCATGAGCTGTAGGTAGTCGATGACCACAAGTCCCAGCTTGTTCTCCGCCTTCAGCCGGCGGCACTTTGCACGAAGCTCGAGAACGCTCTGGGCCGGCGAGTCATCAATGAGAATGGGCGCCGCGGTGAGCAGCCCCGCGCCGGTGGTGAGCCGCGGCCAGTCCTCGTTGCCCAGGTAACCCGTGCGGACTTTGTGCAAGCCCACCTCGCTCTGCGAACACAGCAGGCGCAGGGCGAGCTGCTCCTTGCTCATTTCGAGTGAGAACACGGCGACCGGAATATTGTGTCGGATGGCGGCGTTCTCGGCCATGTTCAACGCACATGCCGTTTTTCCCATGGAGGGCCTGCCCGCCAATATCACCAGATCCCCCGGCTGCCAGCCGCTGGTGAGCTTGTCCAGGTCGTCCCAGCCGCTCGGCACGCCGGTCACCTGCACCTTGCGCTCGAACAGTTTCTGGATGTTGTCGAACGCGGGCTTCAGCAAGTCGCGGATGTTCGTGAACCCGGCGCGGATGCGCTGGTCGGTGATCGCGAAGATGCGCGCCTCGGAGCGGTCGAGGATCTCGGCCGTTTCCTCGCTGCCCGTGTAGCACTGCTGCTGGATCTCGCCGCTGGCCTTGATGAGCTGCCGCAGGATCGCCTTGGAGTGCACGATCTTGATGTGCTGCTCGATGTTCGCGGACGTGGTGGCGTATTCCATGATCTGCGCCAGGAAAGCCGGGCCGCCCACGGCCTCCAGGTCGCCGCGCTTCTTCAGCTCCTCCGACACGGTGATCATGTCGGCGGGCACGCTGGTGTTGTAGAGCGCGACCACCGCGTCGAACACCTTGGCGTGCGCCGTGCGGTAGAACGCCGAAGAGTCGATCATCTCGACCGCGCGCCCGATCGCGGCCTCGTCGAGCATGATGGCGGCAAGGATCGAGCGCTCGGCGTCGAGCGCCTGCGGCGGGGTGAGTCCCGGGGGGCCGGAGCTGCTGGTGGCGTACTCGGACATGGCTGGCTTCCTTCCGGCGCGCGGGCCGCGCGATGGCTCGGGGACGACTAGTCGGTGAGGTATTCCTGGGCCAGGCGCTGCAGGTCGTCCCACACCGGGCGCTTCGCACTGGGGCTGCGCAGCAGGTACGCCGGGTGGTAGGTCACGACGAGCTTGGCGCCGCGCCAACGATAGGTCTTGCCACGCATGCTGGTGACGGTGCCCTTGAGTTGCAACAGCAGCTCGGCCGCGAACTTGCCGAGGCAACAGATGATGCGCGGCTGGAGTGCTTCGAGCTGCCGCAGCAGGTAGGGCGAGCAGGAGTCGATCTCGTGCGGGAGCGGGTTGCGATTCTCGGGCGGGCGGCACTTCAAGACATTGGCGATGTACACGGTTTCGCGCGAGAGCGACACGCCCGGGATGAGTTTCTTCTCGTCCATGGCGGCGATCATCCTGGTGAGCAGCTCGCCCGCGCGGCCCACGAACGGCTCGCCGCGCAGGTCCTCGTCGGCGCCGGGTGCTTCGCCCACGAACACGATACCGCTCCTGGCAGAGCCCACGCCCGGCACGGCGTTCGTGCGCGTCGTGCAGAGCCCGCACTTGGTGCAGGCGCGCGCCTCGGCCGCCACGACCTCGAGCACCGGGAACGCCGCGCCCGCGAGCTGATCTCGTCCGCCGGCCAGCGCCGAGGGGTAGAGGTCGTCGGTGAACGGCGGCAACTCGATGGACTCGTGCTCAGCGGTGGCGGTCTTGTTCGCGCCGCGCCTGGGCACGCGCGCCGGCGGCTCGGGCGCGGAGAGCGTGAACGCGCCCGGCTCGGACTCAGCCTTCGGCGGCTCGAACGTCGGGGCCTCGGGCGGCGCCGACACCGGGCGCATCGGCGCGGCTGAAGCGTCCGGGCGAGTCGCGCGAGTCACGGCCACCGCGACGCCCGCACTCGCGACCGGCCCGCCGTCACGTCGCGCGCGCGCCACGCCGTTCGCCAGCAACTCGCCCGTGCCGAGGGCGTGCTCGCGCTCGACCTTGCGCTTGAGGGCTCGCGCGATGGCTGCGGCTTCGCTCCGGATCCCGTCGCTCACTTCCTGCCTCGCTTCGTCGCGCGCTTGGACCGGGCGGGCCTGGCCAGCCGCAGCCTGGGCGTCTTGCCCGAGTCGCCGCGCAGTTCCAGCACGCGATCGAGTATGCGCTCGGCCACCTCGCGCTTGCTCGACTCGGGCAGCTCCACCGCGGAGAGCGCCTCGACCAGCGTGACGGTGTTGGTGTCGCCCCCGATGCCGCGCTCGGGCGAGTTCAGGACGATCAGGTCCGCCTTCTTGGACTCGAGCTTCCGGCGAGCGTTCGCCACGCCGTTCTCGGTTTCGAGTGCGAAGCCCACCAGCACCTGAGCGGCGGGCTTGCCGGCACCGAGCCCGGCCAGGATGTCGGGGTTGGGCTCGAGCGTCACGGTGAGTGGCCCGCCGTCGCGCTTGAGCTTCTGCACGGAATGCTTCGCCGGCCGATAGTCGGCCACCGCCGCGGCCATGATCACCACGCTCGCCTTGGGAGCATTCGCGCGCATGGCTTGCTCCATCTGCAGCGCCGTGGTCACGGGCACCAGCGTGACGCCGTGCGGCGGGTCCACGCTCACCGGCCCCGCCACCACCGTCACCTCCGCGCCGCGGTCGCGCGCCGCCTCGGCCAGCGCGAACCCCATGCGACCGCTCGAACGATTGGTGAGCACGCGCACCGGATCGAGCGGCTCCTCCGTGCGGCCCGCACCGATCAGCACGCGCATGCCCTTCATGCTGGCGCGCAGCCGAAGGGCCGCGTCCACTTCGTCCACGATGGCCGCCACCTCGGCCAGGCGGCCGGGGCCGGCCAGGCCCGAGGCGAGCGGCCCCGAATCGGGCCCCACGAACCGGAACCCGCGCGAGCGCAGCACGCGCACGTTGGCCTGCGTGGCCTCGGCGGTCCACATGTTCAGGTCCATCGCCGGTGCGATCACCAACGGAGCCGTCGTGGCCAGCACCAGCGACGTGAGCGCGTCGGGCGCCTCGCCGTGCACCAGCCGCGCCATGAGATCGGCCGTGGCCGGCGCCAGCACCACCGCGTCGGCCGCCTCGGCCACGTCCACGTGCTCGACGTGTCCGCGCACTTTCCCGAGGGACTCGAGCGGCAGGTCGAACCCGGGGCGCTGATCGCCCCACAGGTCGCTCACCACGGGATTGCCGGTGAGCGCCTGGAACGTGAGCGGCGTGACGAACTCGCACGCCGCCTTGGTCATGACCACCAGGACCGTGGCGCCGCGGTCGCGCAGCCGGCGCACCAGCTCGCAGGCCTTGTAGGCCGCGATGCCGCCGGACACGCCCACGACCACGACACGGTCCCGCAGCATGGCGTTAGTCCAGCGTCGGCTCGGCCGGCGGCTCCGTGGGCTGCGCGAGCAGGGCCAACGGGTCCTCGTAGTAGTACGGCACGTCGTCGTGCAGCACGCGCTCGAGTGCCACCGCCGTGACCTTGCCGTGCAGTGTTTCGCCACTGCGGCGGATCCACTCGTTCAACCGGCGAGCCTCGCGGGCAGCCACGATGGACAGCTCGTACTTGCTCTTGCCCGGAGGCGGGACCAGTGCGGAAAGCTTCATTCGATCTCCTGCTGCGTCGGGTTCACCTGCCCACCCGCGACGCACCCGTTGGCGCCGCGAACGTCCAGCAACGTGCTACGAAACTCGTGTGCGATGCGTGCGTGCATGCTCCGCATCGTGAATGTCGAGCAAGGCCGACTCCGCCTTGTCGAGCTGGTCGTTCATGATGATGTAATCGTAGTGGGCACTCTGCGCCAGTTCGCCCGGGGCGTTGCGCATGCGCTCCTCGATGACCTCGGGCGAGTCCGTGCCGCGCGCCTCGAGCCGCTCGCGGAGCGAGTCGAGCGAGGGCGGGTACACGAACACGCCCACGGCGTCGGGCCGCACGCGGCGCACGCTGGCGCCGCCCTGCACGTCCACGTCCAACACCACCACCAAGCCGTCGCGCACGCGCGCGTCCACTTCCACGACCGGCGTGCCGTAGAGATTGCCGTGCACCTCGGCCCATTCGAGGAAGTAACCCGAGTCGCGCCGGCGCTCGAACTCGTCGCGCGCGAGGAAAAGATACTCGCGTCCCTCCTGCTCGGTGCTGCGCCGGGGCCGCGTGGTGGCCGAGACCGAGAACACGCACTCCGGGCGCTGCTTCAGCAGGTACGTCACCAACGTGCCCTTGCCCGCGCCCGAGGGGCCCGTGACCACCAGGATGAAACCATTGCCCTTGCGCGCGAGCGGGGCATCGCTGGGGCCGACGCTGGCCACCGCCGCGGCCGGCGCCGGCGCCGGCGCCGGGCGCGCGGCGGCCTTGGTGCCCGGGGGCGTGGCCTCTGCCATGGGCGCGCCGATCATTCGACGTTCTGAACCTGTTCGCGGATGCGCTCGATCTCTTCCTTCATGACGATCACGCCGTGGCCGATGCCCACGTCATTGGCCTTGGAGCCAATCGTGTTGGCTTCGCGGTTCATCTCTTGAAGCAGGAAGTTGAGCTTGCGGCCCGCCAGCTCGCTGTTCTCGATCAGGTGCCGGATCTGGTCCAGATGCGCGTCCATTCGCACGCACTCCTCGGTGCAGTCCAGGCGATCGGCCAGCAGTGCGACTTCCTGCGCGATGCGAATCGGGTCCATCTCGACGTCGTCCAGCAGCGGCTTGATGCGCGCCACCATGCGCTCTTTCGCCTCCAGCGGCCGCAGGGGGGCTC
>JANNKI010000248.1:0-9193 GCA_031396225.1 bacterium
GTGAAGGTGCAGCCAGTCGTACTTCGCCAGGTCGCCCTTCAACACCTCCTCATCCCACACCTTGGTGTAGGGAATGTCGGCGAACTCGAGCGCCATGGAGACGGCGTCGTCCCACGGCGGCTTGTTGGGCGGGATGTACACGGCCACGCGCGGAGCCTTCTCGAGCGCCACGGTCTCCATGTTCTCGTCCGCGACGGTGGCGCGGATCTTCGCCTCGTCGGCACCCGAGATGGGCGTGGTGGTGACACCGCGGATGTTGGCCTCGCGAATGGTGGCCGCGTCCTCGGGCAATAGGAACGAGCCGCCGCGATAGTTGAGCAGCCACTCGCACTTCTCGCCGCGTTGCAGCACCCAGAAGGTGAGGCCGTAGGCCTTCAGGTGCTGCGCCTGCGAATCGTCCATGGGCACGAGCAACTTGGCGTGCGCGATGGTTGGAGTGAGCAGCGACGCGGCCAGCACCAGTGGCCACAACTCCACCACCTCGGCGTAGGACCGCGGCTTCCGGGGCGGCGTTGCGGCATCGGCGGCGGCCGGCGGCGCGCCGGTCGAGGGTGCGTCATCGGCCGGGGAGGGGGACGTGCGTCCAGCTCCCGTGCGCCCGGAGGGCGCTCCCCCGAACGGCGCACTGCCAAAACGAAATACTCGCATCCGCTTTCGCATGCCAGGCCAGAGCATCGCCAGCCCGAGCGTCACGACGGCCAGCACCGCCACGATCACAACGCCGGCCAGCGCGAGCACGGCCGCCACCGGAGCCAAAAGGGAGAGACCGCCGCGACGCATGCCGCCGGACGTGTGCAGCCGCCTCATCGCCGGACTCCGCGCTTCGGGAGCATCGGGATCTTCGAGCTCATGACCTGGCCTTCCGCAGTCGTTCCACCCGGCGCCTCACCTCGGCCGAGTTCCAGGCACGAGGATACCGCGACAGGCACTCCTCGTACTGGGCAAGCGCGTTCTTGTCATCGCCGAGTTCGGCGTAGGCGTCGCCGGCGCGCTGCCGAGCAAGCGGCGCCAGCCGATCCTCCGCCAGCGAGTCCGCGATCACCAGCAGCGGAACCAGCGCGGCGCGCGCGTCGCCCGACTCCATGCGCAGCGCCGCCAACTCCAGCCCGGCGCGAGCGGCGTACTCACCGCGGGGCGCCTGCGTGCGCCAGAGCGAGTCGGCGAGCCGCAACGCCGTGGCGCGCGCGCCGCGCCAGCGCTCGAATGCCAGCCTGCCCAGCAGGGGGCGGAGCGGCGAGCGCGGGTACTCCTCCAGCAGGTACATGCGGTCAAGCGCCACGCCCGCGTCGGGATCCTCGGGCTTCGCGGCCACGAGGTCGTAGTTGGCGTGCGCGGAGTCCAACTCGCCGGCGAAGAACTGAGTCTCCGCCAGCATGAAACGCGCGGCCGGCCACGCGCGCGTGAGCGAGTCGAGCACCGGCAGCGCCCGCGCGGGGTCACCCTCGCGCACCACGCCGAGGGCTCGTTCGAGCGCCAGCTCGGGGATGCGGCCCTCGAGCCCCGGATTGGCGGCCAGCAGCGCGCGCGCCACGGGCACCTGGCCCGAGCCCTGGAGTGCCCGCACCAGCGCCAGCACCAAGTCCGTGCCCCACTGTTCCCCCGGCACGTCGCGCAACGCCTGCGCCAGCCGGGGCGCCCACTCGGCCTCGCGGCCCGACGCTTGCGCCGCGCTCCACGCGCGCCGCGCCGAGGCCAGCCGTTCATCGGGGCGACGCGCGGCATCGCCGGCCAGGTCGGTGAGTGTTGCGAGTGCGGCCGACGTGTCCGCGGCGCGGCCCGTGCGGAGCGATTCCTCGCCGAACAGCGCGCGCAGCCCGGTGCGGCCCGAGCGCTTCTCGGCGTCGGTCAATACGCGCACGGCGTCGGCCGGGCGTCCGCTTAGCGCGTGCAGGCGCGCAAGCCCCAACGCCAGGTCGGATCTCCACGGTCGCGACGTGGCCGCACCCTCGAGCCTCGCGCGCGCCGCACGCGCGTCGAGTGGCGCCAGCTTGAAGAACACCCCGGTGGCCCAGCCGCCGTCCACCGGACTCGCCGCCCACGCCTCGACCGCCACGCGCAGCGCCTCGCGCGGCCGCGCCAGGCGCTCGTATGCGATCGCCAGCTCCTGGCCCAGGAGCGTCGAGTCGCGCTGCACCAGGCGCTCGGCCACGGCCAGGCGTTCCACCGCGGCCCAGGCTTCGCTGGCGAGATGCGCGCGGCCCAACTCGGAGACGAGCAGCGGGTGATGCGCTCGCTCGCGCAACAGCACGAGCAACGTGTCGCGCGCTCGCTCGGGCAGGCCCGACGCACGCAGGTCGATCGCGCGCTGCAGGCGCTGGGCGAGCGACACCGGCAGCATCTCGGCGGCGCGCTGGCGACTGGCGGGGTAGGGCACGGTGACCGAGTGGAGCAGCACGCCGCCCGGCGGGAAGTCGGGCGGGAACGTTTGCGGGGTCGGCCTTGGTGCCCGCGACGGCGCGGGTGCGGGGGGCGGGGATTGGACAGGCGCCGCCGCCGCGACGGCGAGCACCAGGAGGGCCGCCCCCGTGAGACGCCTCGCCATCCCCAGGCGCGCCGCGCGTGGCGCGGTGCAGAGCGTCACCGCGTGGCCCCGTTCAGCGCCCGGAGATACGCCTCGATGAGCGACCGATAGCGCGACGGCACGCGGTCGGCATCAGCCTTGAGCAGATCCTGGCGCAGGCGGTCGTTCTCGCGGAACAGCTCGCGAGGGAGTGCGCCGGGCGAGGGGTGCGCCACGTCCTCGCCGCGGCGCGCCTCACGCTCGGGGTCAAAGTCGCGGCGGTGCACCGAGCGCTGGGCGTCGAGCAGGCGCGAAAGGATCTGCGTCTGCTTCTGCTCGAGATCACCACCCATCTGCCCCTGCCGGATCGTCTCCTCGGCCTTCTGCATGTCCTTCTCGGCTTGGTCCAGCCGGCCGAGCAGGCTCTTCTTCGCCTCCTCGTCGCGGCGTATCTCGGACAACTGCTCGCGGATGCGGCGCTGCTCGTCGGCCAGACGGCGCATCTCGGCCTCGTCGCCCTGTGTCATGGCGAGCTGCCGCGACAGTCGTCGCGCGGTCTCGCGTGACTGGCGGTTCAGCTGGCTCTGGCGCTGGCCCACCTCGCCCAGGCGCTGCGAGCTGGTCTTGCCGCCGGTGCCCGCTCCCGGCTGCTGGCACATGGCCGCCTCGGCCGAACGCAGTTCCTTCACCACCTCGTTCAAGGACGACGTGGCGCCACGGCCGCTCTTCTCGCCGCGTTCGCGACCACCCTGCGACATCTCGCGGCCCGACTGTGACAACCCCAGCATGGCGCGACCCAGCGCGGCGCTGATCTTGTTGGAGAGGAACGGCGTCTGCTGCGAAAGCGCGGCCAGCGAGTCGGCCACGCGCGCCACGCCTTCGGACAGGTCGGTCTGCCCCTCACTGGCCTGCGCGCCACTCTTGCGCGCGTCCAGGTTCTCCTGCGACGCGCGCGAGAGCGACACCAGGTCCTGTGACGCGCGCCGCACGGCGGCCAGGTTCTTGGCGTCCTGCTCCTGCTGTTGCTGCTGCGCGCTCGTGCGCAGCGACTGCGCCGCGCGTGACAGGCTCTCGCTGGCCTTCTGCCCCGAACTCTGGGCGCCCTGCGAATCCCCCTGCTCGCTCTGTTGGCTCGCGCTCTGTTGCTGCTCGGCGGCGTTCTTTTCGAGCTCTTGCGCTGCCTGCTCCATGCGTTGCTGCGCTTCCTTCATCTCGCTCTGCTTCGCGGCCTCGCTGGCGCTCTTGGACAGCTCGCGCGATTCCTCGGCCGCCTTGGCCTGCTTCTCGCTCAGCGCGCCGCGCGCGTCGTCCTGACGCTGCTGGGCCTTGGACTTCTCGCTCTGCTCGGCGTACGGCTCGCTCTTCTCGCTGGCACGATCGCGCTTCTCACTCTGCTCCGCGTGCTCGCGATTCAGTTCGTCCTGGCGCGCCTTCAAGTCCTCGGCGCGACGCGCGAGAGCGTCCATGCGCTCCTCCTCGCGCAGTTGCTTCAGCAGTTCGAGACTCCGCTCCAACTGCTGCAGCATGTCGCGATTCTGCTGCTGGAGCTGCGGCAGTGTTTCCTCCATCGCTCGGCGGTCCATCTTCTGGAGCGCTTCCTGCATGCGCTTCAGGGCATCCTTGAACTCCTGCGAATGGATCTCTTTCAGGAGTTCGCTCATCTCCTTCAACTTCTGCTGGAGCTGCTCCTGGAACGCCTGGCGCTCGGCGGCCTGCTCGAGGCTCTCTCGCATCTCCTTCGCGGCCGCGTCGACCTGTTGCGCCACCGACTCCTGGCGCTCGGACGCCTTCTTCATCTCCTCCGCTCGCTCGAACGACGGATTCTGTCGGCCCTGCGCCTGCGGCTGGCGCTGGAGCTTGTCCAGCGACTTCTGCACCTCGCGCGTCTGCTCGGCCGCCTTCTCGAGCGCCCTGGCCACGTTCTCCTGCCGCTCCTCCAACGACGCGTAGAGGTCGGTGAGCGACGGGAAGCGCACCCTGAACTCGCCGCTCACGGCGCGCCCACGCGGCCCCGGCCGGGCGTTGTCGAGTGCGACGAATCGCAAGACGCCGCTCTCGCCCGGCAGCAGCGCCAGCGGCGAGGCGTCCCAACGTGACGTCGCGCGCGCCTCGCGCGGCTCCTCGCCGAACCGGGCCACGGGCGTCTCGCTCCACGGATCGGCCGCGGTCTTGCGCCATTCGAGGCGCAGCTCGGACACTCCAAGATCGTCCTGCGCGAGCACGTCGAAGGGCACCAGTTGTCCGGCGGGCAGATCCAGGTCGCCCGCGGGGAGCACGACGGTGAGCACGGGCGGTGCATCCGGGATCGCGCTCAGCCGGTAGCGAAAGCGGCCCTCGCCGGTGGCGCCGCGCGCGAGCAGCTCCCACGCGCCATCGCCTTCCACCGCCACGGTGCCGCGCCAGCGACGCGGCGTGATCGCGCTCCACGAGACGGGCGCGCGGCCATTCACCGCCGCCGAGAGCGATTCGAGGTCGCGGTCGAAAGTCACTTCCACGAGTGCGCGCGAACCCGCGAGCGCTGCCATGTCCCCGCGCGTGCCGCTCACGGCTTGCAGCGGCAGCCTCGCGTAGGCCGGCGCGGTGATCGTGCTGGAGAAGCTCACCGCGCGCGGTTCGCCGGTGAGCGAGATGCGGTAGTTCGGGCTCGACACCGACGCCACGCGTACCGCGTAGTCGCGCGGCCGGGTCACCGGCGGCAGGTCGAATCGCCAGCGGCGCGCGCCGTCGCCGTTCGACTCGAGCACCGCCTCGGGCGCCGGGCCGTCGCCCAGCAGCCGAGGTGGCGCGACGCTGCCCTCGACGCGCGCGCGAACCGCGAGCGATGCGCCGGGCACCAGCGTCACGTCACCGGGATCCACCACCAGCGTGACCGGCGGCGAAGCCGTGGCCGGCTGCCACATCGTGCGCCAGGCGGCGAGCGTGGCCTGCGGGGCCAGCGCCACCGCCGCGGCCAGCGATAGCAGCGCCGCCAGCGTGGCGACGATCGGGGCACGCGCATTGAGCTTCGGCACGGTGCCGTCCAGCGGCGTGTCGGAGAGTCGGCGCACGGTTTCGCCGCGCACCGCGTCGGCCAGCTCGCTCGACGTGTGCGAGGCGGGCGCGGATTCGAGATCGAGCGCGTTCCGGAGCCACGAGCGCAGTCCGGCGAAGCGCGCCTCGAGCGACTCCAACCACGCGTCCCAGCGCGGCGACTCACGGCGCGCGCCGCGCACCGCGACGGCCAGGGCCAGAGCCGAGCCCACCGCGAACATCGCCAGCCGCGCCCACGCCATGCCCGGCGTGCGCGGCAGGGCCAGCCCCGCGGTCACGCCGAACGCCAGCAGCACGGCGGCTGCGGCGCTGGCGCGCAGCGCGTGGCGAAGCACGAGTGCCCCGCGGACGCGCTCGTAGACGGTCCGCAAGCGGGCATGGAGCGGCGAGGACGACGGGCGTGAGGGCATGGGATGTCGTTTTGCGCGGCCCGGCCGAGTCAGTGCGTGAGCGCGTAGTGGGCGATGTTCATCGCCATGCGCAATGCTGCCTCACGCTTCTCCGGAGGATCGTGGTGCACCTCCTCGTCCTCGAGACCGTCCCCGAGGTCGCAGTCGAAGGTAAAGAATACACAGAGCCTTCCGTCGCGAACAATGCCGAACGCTCGCGCCGGGCCACCATCGTGTTCGTGGATCTTGGGCAGCCCGGCCGGGAACTCGTACGGCTGCCGGAACACCGGATGGTCGAAAGGGATCTCCACCAGCTCGGCGTCCGGGAATAACTTCTTCAGCTCGCGCCGGAACGAGGTGGCAAGACCATAATCGTCATCCACCCACAGAAATCCCCCAGAAATCAGCCATCGGCGCAGGTTCGCCGCCTCGGCATCGCTGAATTTGATGTTCCCATGACCTGCAGCGAACACGAACGGGTACTGGAACAGCGACGCCGAGCCGGGTTCCACCACCGCGGCGTCGTCCCCGGCGACCGGGATCCCGGTGCGCTGGCGGAGTCCGGCGATCAAGTTCCGGAGCGAGGACTGGTTCCCGTACCAGTCGCCGCCGCCGCCGTACTTGAGGCGCGCGATCCCGAACCAGCGCGCTCCGGGCGGCGTGGGCGCGGCGAGTACGGCGACCGCGAGCGCCAGGGCCAGGAGTGCCGTGAGGACCGGCAGCGCGCGGAACGCCACGCGTGCGGCGGGAGTGGGGCGCGGGGGAGGGCCGGAGACCCCCGTGAGAGAAGTCGTCATGCCTCTATTGAAGCATGCAGGGGGAGGACCTGTGGCCCTCCCCCCGACGGGTGCGCCGCGTCAAGCGACCGGCGCTGCCGTTACCGCCGCCCGGCGCGGCGCGGCGTCGCGGAGAGGCTGGCCGGGGTCGTGAACGGGAACGCGATGGGGGCGACGTGCCGCTCGATTCCCGACTGCACCGCCGGCTCCGGCTCCGAGGTTCCATCCGCCGGACCGCGCGTGATGAGCGACCGCCTCGCGACCTTGATTCCGCCGAGCGAGAAGAACACCTTGGTCTTGTCGACCCCGAACGTCGGCGGCAGGAGGAACGCGAGGTCCGTCGACAGGCCGAGCGAGTCGAGATCGCCCTGCGTCTGGGCGATCACATGGCCGGTCGCGTTCACGCCCGAGACCCGCACAATGTAGTCATGCCCGAGCAGCGGAGCGCGCGATTTGAGCGTGAGCAGCGTCGTGTCGCCCAACTGGAACTGCACCGAGGCCCCAGGCGCGTTGCCCTCGCGATAGGCGATGAGCAGATCGCCCGCGGTGGTATAGGCGATCGGCGCGGGCAGGGACGAGATCAGCCGTTCGAAGCCGGCGATGGGCTTTTCGTAAATGTGCAACCAGTAGCCCACGGCGCCCGGCACGCCCACCCACGACACGATGAACAGGGAGTCGAGCGGCTGCAGGCTGCCGTTGTAGATGATGGGGAGCAGCCCGGTCCCGGTGAGTTGTCCCTCGTTGCTGAGCGGCGACTGGTGCGATGCGATGCCGTCCACCAGTCCGCGCGCCAGGTAGCTGGACGGCGCGTAGCCGCTGGGGGACGGGTCGGTGGTGAAGAACGACTCGTAGCCCGCGTTCACGTACTTGAACGTGCTCGACAGCGCGAAGTCGGACGTCCGCTCGAATCGGCCGGCGTCATCGCGGCGATACATCTCGAACGAGTTCGCCGGGGTGCCGTCGAGCAGCAGCAACAGCGGCATCGTGTTCGAACCCGCGAACGCCTGAGCGGTCGTCACGGCCGAGTCGATGTTCAGGCTGGCGTAATCGCGCACCATCACGCGCAGGCCGCGGTTTCGGTACGACACCAGCCGGGCGTTGGCGGCCCGGATGCCTTCGGGCGCGTTCGGGTTGGGGTCGAATCCCGTGGGGCGCTTCTCACAACCCCCTGCCGCAGCCAGCGCCACCAGCGCCGCCACGACCGTGAAGCACTTGGAGAACCGGGTCATCGTCTGCCCTTTCGTCACTCGACCGCGATACCTTTGCGACGGTCGAGAGCGAGCCAGATGTCGAGTGCGATGGCGCTGGCCACGAACACCGACGAGTAGGTGCCGAACACCACGCCGACCAGCATGGCGAACGAGAAGTCCCGCAGCACGTCGCCACCCCAGATGAACAGGGCCAGAGAGGCCAGGAACACCGTGAAGGCGGTGATCACCGTGCGCGACAGCGTCTCGTTGACCGCGAGGTCCATGACGCGCGAGTGCTTCTCCTTGCGGAGCGCCTTCGAGCGTTCGCGGATGCGGTCGAACACCACGATGGTGTCGTTGATCGAGTAGCCGGCAATGGTGAGGAGTGCGGCGACCACGGTGAGGGAGATCTCGCGCCCGGTGAACATGAGGGCCCCCAACGTGACCAGCACAACGTGGAACAAAGCCGCCACGCCGCCAAGCGCGAACTTGAACTCGTAGCGGATACCCACGTACAACAGGATCGCCCCGAGGCTCGCGAGGACGGCCATCAGGGCCTTCTGGCGCAGGTCGCCGCCCACCTTTGGACCCACGGTCTCATTGCGCCGAAGCTCCATCGTGATGCCCGGCAGGTGCTTGTCGACAGCGCCCTGCACCGAGGTCACGGGGTCGCCCTCTGCGTGGAAGCGCAGCAGGTACTCGTTCTCGTTCTCGCCCGTCATCTGCTGGAGTTCCGCCTGGATGTGCTCGGCCTCGAGCGCGGCACGCAGGCGGTCGGCCGGCACGACCTGGCTGGTGCGGATCTGTAGGAGTGTGCCGCCGGTGAAATCCACGCTGTAGCGCGGGCCCTTGATGAAGAACAAGCCCAGCGTGCTCGCCACGACCAACGCCGACAAGATGTAGGCGAAACGCCGGTGCTTCATGAACGGGATATCGGTCCCGATCAACAACTGAAACATGGGATCGTCCTCGCTCTCAGATGCTGAGGCGTTCGACCTTGCCGCGGCCGAGCCAGTGGTCGTAGATCATGCGCGTGAACAGCACGGCCGTGAACATGTTCGCGATCAAACCGATGCTGAGCGTGACGGCGAAGCCCTTGATGGGACCGGTTCCGAACTGGAACAGGAACAGCGCGGAGATCAACAGGGTGGAGTGCGCGTCGAAGATGGTGCGGAACGCGCGATCGTAGCCCAGGCGCACGGACTCGTGGATGCTGCGACCGTGCCGCAGTTCCTCGCGGATGCGCTCGAAGATGAGCACGTTCGTGTCCACGGCCATGCCCACGGTGAGCACGATGCCGGCGATGCC
>JANNKI010000251.1:0-1869 GCA_031396225.1 bacterium
GCCGCGCGCACGCCCATCAGGTACTGGTCGAGCACACCGAACCGCGTGATGGGCGGTCGCGAGTAGAACGTGTCCGGGCCCGCCGGTTCCCAGTCCGCGCCCTCCATCACCGAGCCATCGGCATCGAAGAAGAAGCTCCAGTGCTGGAACGAGCGGCCGAGCAGCGCCGTGGGCTCGTCGCCGGGGTTCTGCACCAACGAGTAGGCCAGCCACTGGTGGCCGAACTCATGCGCGAGGATGTCCTGCGTGACGTAGTTGGGCAGCCCCGGGACCTCGGCCGCCGGGTCGGCCGGATAGAGATGCAGGCCATTCATGGTGAGGATCGTCTGCAATCGCGGCGGTACTCCCAGCGACGTGTTGAAATCGTAGAGCGCGAGCCCGATCCCCGACACGTCATTGCGCGTGGGCCAGGCGGCGGCGAACGCCGAGGGCGAACCCAACCAGTGCGTCAGCCCACTCGTGAGCCAGAACGCCAATTGGTCGTAATCGTCGCCGTGCGTGCGGTAGAACGCGCGCGCGGCCGCCGCCACGTCGAGGTGGACGTTGTCGCCCTTGTCCACGAAGAAGAACGTGCCGTCGTCCTCGAGCACCGCGATCTCGCCCGCGTCGGTGGAGTGCGGCGTGGGCAGGATCGCGGACGACGTCAAGCCTGCGCGCGAGGCGGCGGCATCCAGCGCGGCCGCCAGGCCATCGAGATCGGTGGCGCAGGCATGCTCGATGGCCGGCGCGGAGGCGCTCGTGGCGAGCGGCGCGAGCGGTGGGGGGGCCGGTCGCGGCCGTCGGAGCGGCGCGGCGCTGGCGTTCCAGCCGGCGCACGCCAGCGCGCCCAGGAGCGCGGCGGCGGCACAGTGGCGCGCGAGCGAGGCGCGATGCGGTGGCGCGGGCAGGGAGGTGAACATCCGGAGTCAGTCTACCGTCCGCGCACGGGGCCCCACCAGCACCAAGCTTGGCGGGACGCACGCCCGGGCCACCTGCTGTTATAGTGCGCGTCCTTCGAACACAGGGAGCCGCGCGTGAACCTCGATTGGCACCGCCTCAAGGCGGTCGTGCTCGAAAGTGACGACTGGGGGCTGTGCGCCTGGGTGCCCGACGACCGTGCGCACCGCGCGCTGGCCCTGCTTCCCGCGTTCCGCTCCGACGCGGGGCTCCGCTACGGCCGTTCCACGCTCGAGAGCGCCGAGGACGTGAACGCGCTCGCCCAGGTGCTGCTGGAGCGCCGGGGCGGCGATGGTTTCCCACCGGTGTGGCAGGCGAACACCATCGTGGCGAATCCCGACTACGAGGCCATGGTGCCGCCGCTGTTCGAGTTCGCGGAGCTGCCCATCGTCCGCCAGCCCGACGTGCCCTCGCGTTGGGCGAGGCCCGGCGTGTGGGACGCCATCCGGAAGGCCGAGGGCGAGGGCGTGTGGTGGGCAGAGCTGCACGGGCTTCACCACCTGCCCGAGGCGGCATGGCTCACAGCACTGCGACGCGGGCAGGATGACGCGCGCCGCGCGCTCGAGCAGCAGAGCCCCATCGGCCTGGCGGTGGAGGGGAGCGGGGAGTATGACGGCGCGGAGCCCCAGGAGTTGCGCGCCTTGAACCTGCGCAAGGCGATCGAGGGCTTTCGCGCCTTGTTCGGCCGCTCGCCAAGCTCGTTCTGCCCGCCCGACTACCGCTTCGACGACTGGCTCGAGCAGGAGGCCGCCTCGCTCGGGCTCACGACGTTGCAGGGAAAGGCGGAGCAGGCCGGTCACGCGTTGCCGCCGCTACGCCGTCGTTGGCTGGGCCTGCGCTTCCCGCATCACGACGGGAACCGTTTCCAGTTGCCGCCGCGCATCGCGTTCGAGCCCGCGGGCGATGCCGCGGCGCCCGGCCGGCGCGGCCTCG
>JANNKI010000254.1:0-9104 GCA_031396225.1 bacterium
GCCAAGAGGTTCCGCCGCCGCGCTCGCCGAAGCGAACCGTTCAGCACCGGAGATCCCACGCCATGACCCAACGCCCCTGGCTCCACACGCTGGTCCTCGCCATCGCCATCGTCGTCGCGGGAGGGGCGATCGGCGGCGGGGTGCAGCGCTTCCGGCTCGCGGACCGCTCGGTGACGGTGAAGGGTGTGGCCGAACGCGCGGTCAAGGCCGACATCGCGCTGTGGCCGATGCGCATCGTCGCCTCGGGCATGGAGCTCGGCCCCACGCAGGACAAGATCGCCGCCGACCAGCGCGCCGTGCGCCGGTTCTTCGCCAACCACGGCATCGACTCGGCGAAGGTGGAGCTGCTCTCGCTCGAGGTCACCGACAAGAGCTCGAACCCCTACGAGGGCAGCCCTGGCGCGGCGCGCTTCGCCATCAACGCGACGCTGGTCGCCCGGACGGACCAGCCCGAGCGCATCCGCGAAGCGAGCCAGCGCGTGGGCCAGCTCGTGGCCTCGGGCGTGGCGCTCTCGAGCGGCGGCGGCTGGGGCACCGGTCCCACTTACCTGTTCACGCGCTTGAACGAGCTCAAGCCGCCCATGCTGGCCGAGGCCACCGCCCGTGCGCGCGAGGCCGCGTCCGAGTTCGCCAGGCGCTCCGGGGCGCGCGTCGGCACCATCCGGCGAGCGACGCAGGGACAGTTCGAGATCCTGCCCCGCGACCAGGCACCCGGCATCCCGGAGGGAAGCCAGCTGGAGAAAGTCCTGCGCGTCGTGGCCACACTGGAGTACGAGCTCAAGTAGGACACGGTAGGTGCGCGCGGCGCGAGCGCGCGCCGCCTTGTGATGCATGGGCCCGCTCCGGCACACTGCGCGCTCGCCTGTCCGCCCCTCTCCCGGAGGAATCCATGCGCTCGCTCCCCGTCGCCGCGGCCGCCGCGGCCCTGGCATTTGCCACGCTGATCGCTCCCGCCGCGCAGGCGGATCGCTTCGCCGTGCGTGCAGCGCGATTCGTGGACGTGCGCGCGGGCGTCGTGCGGGGTCCGGTCTGGGTGGTGGTCTCTGGCGACACGGTGGAGTCGGTGCTCGCCACCGCGCCAGCGGATCTTCGCGTCCAGGACCTGGGCGACGTCACGCTGCTCCCCGGACTCATCGACGCGCACACCCACCTCGGCAGTCGTGTCGGCGTGGACCGCATGTCGCGCTTGAAGAGCCCCGCGGCGCGCGACGCCATCGCCGGCGTCAACAACGTGCGTGCCACGCTCGAGGCGGGCTTCACCACGTGTCGCGACGTGGGCGGCGACGAGTTGGTGGACGTCTCGTTGCGCGACGCCATCAACGCCGGCGAGATCCCCGGTCCGCGGCTGCAAGTGGCCACGTGGTCGCTGTCCATGACGGGCGGACACGGCGACGACCGCAACGCGCTCGACTACCACTGGTGCAACAACCTCGCGAACGGCGTCGCCGACGGCGTGGACGAGGTGCGGAAGAAAGTGCGCTTCGACGTGCAGCAAGGTGCGGATGTCATCAAGATCCTCGCCACCGGCGGCGTGCTCTCGGCCAATGACGACCCGCGCCACACCACGTACACGCGCGACGAGATGCGCGCCGCGTGCGACGAGGCGAACCGGCTGGGGCGGTTCGTGGCCGCGCACTGCCATGGCAAGGAAGGCATGATCTGGGTGAGCGACGCCGGCGCGCGCTCCATCGAACATGGCACGTACATGGACGCCGAGGTCGCAGCGGTGCTCAAGAGGAACCGCACCTGGTACGTGCCCACGCTGTACGTGGTCGAGCCCATCATCGCGCCGGGCAATCCGCTCAAGATCCCCGAGCAGAGCCTCGAGAAGGCGCGCGCGGTGCACGGCCACATGCACGCGGCGTTCCGGCTGGCGGTGAAGCATGGAGTGAGGATCGCGTTCGGCACGGACGCGGGCGTGTTCAAGCACGGCACGCAGGCGAAGGAGTTCAAGCTCTACACCACCCTGGGGCTGACGCCGATGCAGGCGATCGGCACGGCCACGCTCTCAGCCGCCGAGTTGATGGGCTGGTCGGGCAAGGTGGGCGTGGTGGCGAAGGGTGCGTTCGCCGACATGATCGCGGTGAGCGGCGACCCCTCGCGCGACGTGACCGAGTTGGAGCGCGTACGCTGGGTGATGAAGGGCGGCAAGGTCTACAAGGATGAACTCCCGCACTGAGCCGGGGCGCAACCCGGCCGGCGACGGCCGCGTAGTCCCAGCCCACACGCGTCGCACCCGTTGGAGATGCCGCCGTGCCTGCCATCGTCGTCGAGGAACTGGTCAAGAGCTACGCGCGCGGCTTTAGGGGGCGCACGGTGGCGCTGGCCGGCGTGTCGCTCTCGATCGAGCCCGGCGAGACCGTGGGCATCATCGGCCCCAACGGCGCCGGCAAGACCACGCTGCTCGGCTGCCTGCTCGGCTTCCTGCGGCCCGACTCCGGTCACATCCGCATCGACGGGCGCAAAGTGGACGACCTCGCCGTGCGCGCCGTCACGGGCTACCTGCCCGAGCGCCTCGTGCTGGATCGCTGGATGAGCGGCATGGAGTTCATGCGCTACCACCACTCCCTCGCGGGTCTATCGGAGGCGAACGGCCGCGATGCCTGTGCGCAATTGCTCGAACGCGTCGGCCTCGACGCAGAGGCGACGACGCGGCGAGTGGGCCGCTATTCGCGCGGCATGCTGCAGCGTCTGGCGCTCGCCCAGAGCCTCATCGGGAACCCGCGCTTCCTCTACCTGGACGAGCCTGTCTCGGGCGTGGATCCCGCCGGTATCGTGGTGATTCGCGACATACTCTCCAAGTTGTCTGCCTCCGGCACGACGATCCTCATCAACTCGCACCAGCTGGCCGAGGTCGAGCGCGTCTGCCATCGCGTGGTGTTCGTGAAGCAGGGCCGGGTCGAGGCCATGGAGACCATGCGCGCTGGCGCGTCGCACGCTCGCGTGCTGAGGGTGCGGCTCTCCGCCGAACAGCCGGCGCCGACCGCCGAGCGGCTGGCGGCGGTGGCCGCAAGCGGCGGAGCCACGTTCAGCGGTTGGACGGCGCCGGACGCGCGCTTCTCCGTGACCGACGACGCGGGCGCGACGCGACTGCTCGCGGCACTCCTCCACGAGGGCTGCGCGGTGATCGAGGTGCTGCCCGAGGAGGGCCGCCTCGAGCGGTTGTTCACGGGGACCCACGCATGAACCGCACGCTCGTCCTCGCGTTCCTGCGCCAGCGCTTCACGAGCCCGATGCGGCTCGGACTTCTGGCACTTCTCACGCTATTCCCGCTCGCTGGCGTGGCCATCATCGGTCAGCTCTCCGTGCTCGGCGGCATCGCCGCACCGATCGCATTGGTCTTCGCAGCAGGCGCGGTGGGCCAGGACGTGTCGTCCGGGACGCTGCAACTTCTGCTCGTGCGCCCGGTGACGCGGCCGGCCTACTTGTTCAAACGCTGGCTCGCAGCGAGCCTCGGAGCATTCGCACTGACCGCGCTCATGTTCGCGCTCGGCACGCTCGTGCTGCTACTTCGAGGCACGCCCGCGGCCCCGCTCGAGCTGGTGCGCATGCTGCTCGAGGCCGCCACGACCATTGCCGGGCATGCCGCCGTCCTGATGATGCTGTCCACGCTCGCCGGCGGGCTCGGCGACCTGGGGATCTACGTGGGCACGTTCTTCGTGATCCAGATGCTCTCGGGGCTCGCCCTGCTCAAGCAGTGGGACTGGCTCCAGCGCGTGAGCACCGAGCTGCAGGGCGTGCTCGGTCCGCAGCTTTCGTGGGCGTGGCTCGCGCACCAGACGCCACCCTCCTGGTTCGCCATCCTGTCGTGGGCGTCCACCGTGACGTTGGCACTCGCCGTGGGCATCGCGCGGCTGAACCGTCGGGAGCTGTCCTATGCCGCCGACTGACGTGCCACAGGCCGACAGGCCCACGAGCAAGGATCCGGAGTGGCTGTGGCTGCTGGCGGGAGTGCTGCTCGTGGCGCGCGTGGCGCTGGGCATTTACGAAGAGCGCCATCCGCCGCGCCGGCCCGACCTGGTGTCGTGGGTGCCGGCCGCCGCGGCCCCCGCGCGAGCGCAGGCCACGGGCAAGCCCATCTTCTACGACTTCAGCGCAGAGTGGTGTGGGCCGTGCGTGAAGATGCAGGAGGAGGTGTTCGCCGACGAGAAGCTCGCGAACACGCTGTCGCAACTGGTGGTGCCCGTCCACGTGGTGGACCGGCAGCGCGAGGACGGCCGTAACTCGGCGCTCGTGGATTCGCTCCAGCGCGCGCACGGCGTGACGGCTTTCCCGACGCTGGTGGTGGCGGGCGCGGACGGCAAGGCGCTCGATCGGCTCGAGGGCTTCCCCGGCTCGCGCGAGTTCATGCAATGGCTGGCACGCGCGGGCATGAAGAAGCGCCTGTCCGGCAAGAGCGGCGCCACGTTCACGTTTCCCTAGGGCGGGAGACGTTCAGTGCAGCGCGACGGCCGGCTCGCCGGTGGCGGCGGCGATACGGCGGATGGCGCGGGCCAGAACGCGTGGCTGGTCGAGCATGATGAAGTGCCCGCAGTCCTCGACGCGTTCACCTTCGAGCCGCGGGATGCGCTGGTAGCCGAGCGCGCGCGCGGCGTGCTCCCACGTTTCGCCCCTCTCCCACGAATGCGGCGCGAGTATCGCCAACACGGGCATGGAGAGTGCGGCCACCTCGATGGAGAGATCGGTGGACAGCGCCACCGGCAGCCACGCACGCATGCCGGCGCGCTCCACCTGCGTGGCCTCGGCCCACAGCGCTTCGCCCTGAAGCGAGTCGCGCCCGAAGCTCGAGTACACCGAATGGAGCGTGCCCTCCCAGTCGCGATCGAACATCGCCATGAGCGTGTCACGTTCGGCAAAGGTCATCTGCGGACGGAGTGCGGTCTCGACCAGCACGAGCGCACGCACCCGGCCCGGCGCGCGCAACGCCTCGGTCGCGACCACCAGGCCCCCGACCGAGTGCCCGACCAGCACCACCGGCGTCGGCGACTGCTCGTGGATGGCGCGATCCAACGCGAGCGTGGCCTGTTCCAGCGAGAACGGCGTGGCCATGGGTGCGAACCCGTGCCCGGGCAGTTCCACCAGCACCACCCGATGGTCGCGCGCGAGCTCCCGCGCGACGGGCAGCCAGTGATTGGCGTTCGAGCCGAGCCCGTGCACGAGCACCACGGTGGGCCCGCGCCCCATGGCCCCGAGGACCGCCGAGTCTGGCGGCGGCTTGGGTGCGTTGCGCACCACGAGCACGACGGCCGTGAGCACGGCCGCGGCGACGACGAAGCGACGGAACACGAGGGATCCCCCAGCGAGACACCCGTGTCATCGGCACGATGAGGCGCGGACTTGGGCGCGAATCGGGAACTCGCGCGGCGCGCGACTGCCGGTTGCGTCGCTGCGGCGGTGCCGCATCGGCGAGAGCGTGCTGATGGAGGAGCGGAGCGAGGGCATTCTCCTGCGGCTGACCGGTCCGGCGGTGGCGATGAGGCGCTACGAGATCTGGTGCGCTGGCCGCCGGGCGGAGGTCGCCGTGGACCAGATCCGCACCGTCAGCAAGGTGCGCCTGGGTGATAAGATCGGTTCGTTGAACAAACGCGAAGCGGCCGCCCTACGCCGCGTCATCAAAGAGATGTACGCAGACTAGTCGGGGCGAGCATCGCTCGCGATCCCGCGAGGGGGAATTATGGTCCGGACCATCGCATTCGCGTGCCTGCTGCTGACGCTGGCTGTCGGAGCGCACGCCCAGACCGCTCCCGAAGCCGCCGAGCTCACCCGGCTCCTGAACGAGTTCCTCGCCGGCGCCTCTCGCAACGACGCCGCGGTGCACGACCGGTTCTGGGCCGAGGACCTGATCTACACCGGCTCGTCCGGACGGCGGGTCGGCAAGGCCGACATCCTGCGCGACGTGCGCGCATCGTCCGCGCCCAAATCCGGCGACCCCGCCACGACCTACACCGCCGAGGACATCCGCATCCAGCAGTACGGGAGCGCCGCCATCGTCGCGTTCCGCCTGGTCGGCACCACCTTGCAAGGCGGCAAGACCGAGACCGCGAACTACCTGAACAGCGGCACGTTCCTCAAACGGCGCGGCAAGTGGCAGGTGGTGAACTGGCAGGCGACGAAGCTTCCCCCGCCCGAGGCCCCAGCCCCAAAGGCCGGGAACGCGGCGCCGGACTCCACGCGGCGCTGAGCAGTCGCCGGGGTCGCGCGAGCGCACTCGCGAGCGCACGATTTGCACCAACTGCACCGATTCTACCGTTGGCGCAGGGAAGGCCCGGGAGCAGATCGGAGCAATCGAAGCGCGTTGACGATCACCAGCAGCGAGGCGCCCATGTCCGCGGCGATCGCGCTCCACAGCGTCGCTCTCCCACCGAACGCAAGTGCGACGAATACCGCCTTGACCACGAGTGAGAACGCGATGTTCTGACGCATGATCGCCATCGTGCGCCGAGCGTGCAGCACCAACCAGGGCAGTTTCGTGAGATCGTCCGACATGAGCGCAATGTCCGCCGTCTCGATGGCCGCGTCGCTGCCCGCGGCGCCCATCGCGATTCCCAGCGATGCGCTGGCCATCGCGGGCGCGTCGTTCACGCCGTCTCCGACCATGGCGACGGTGCCATATCGATCCGCCAGTTCCCGCACGGCCGCCACCTTGTCCTCTGGCAGGAGTTCCGCCCTCACCTCATCGAACCGGAACGTCCGATTCACCGCGTCGGCCGTTCCCCGATTGTCGCCCGTGAGCAGCACCAGTCGCTCCACCCCGAGCCGGCGGAGTTCATCGAGCACGCCCTGGGTCTCGGGGCGGGGCCGGTCCGCGAGCGCGATCACACCGCAGACGTGTTGGTCGTTCCCCACGACCACGACCGAGTTGCCGGAGCCGGACAGCCGCTCGAGCATCTCGTGGACCTCGGGCGTTTCCTGCCCGCGCTCCTCCAGGTACCGATGCGAACCGACCCAGAATTCCCTGCCCCCGATCCGGCCCGTCGCGCCCTTGCCGGGAAGCAACACCACGCTCTCCGCGGGCTGCGCAGCGACACCCTTCTGCTCAGCGAAACTCAGGACGGCACGGGCCAGCGGATGAGTGGAGCGTTCCTCCAGGGCGACAGCCCGCTCGAGCACCTCGGCGTCCGTGTGGCCGTTCAGCGGCACCAGGGAGGCCACTTGAAGACGCCCTTCGGTGACGGTCCCGGTCTTGTCGAAAGCGACTGCCTTGAGGCGAGCGGCGATCTCCAGGAACAGCCCGCCCTTGACCAGCACTCCGGAGCGCGCCGCCGAAGCGAGCGACGCGACGATACTGACCGGGGTCGAGATCACGAGCGCGCAGGGGCAGGCGATGACCAGCAATACCAGTGAGCGATAGAACCACTCGCTCCACGAACCCATCGAGAGCAGCGGTGGCACGAGAAAGAACGCGAGCGCAAGCACCATGACCATCGGTGTGTAGCGACGTGCGAAGCGTTCGACCCATTGCTCGGCGTTGCCACGCTTTGATTGCGCATCGCGTACGAGCCGAATGATCCCGGCCAGCGTGGTATCACCCGCCGGGCGCGTGGTGCGGATCTCCAACGCGCCGTCGCCATTGATGGATCCCGCGAACACCTCGGAGTTGAGTTCCTTGAGCACCGGTACGCTCTCGCCGGTGATGGGGGCCTGATTGATGGTGCTGACTCCGGCGGTGACGACGCCATCCAGCGGAACGCGCTCCCCGGGCCGCAGGACGAAGATCGCTCCGACCGGCACGGCTTCGACCAGCCGGGTCTCCTCTCCGCCGGGCGACTTCAACCGCGCCGTCTGTGGACTCAGGTCGAGGAGCGCCGCCACCGCGCGACGGGCACGAGCGATGCTCCAGGCCTCGAGCGCGAGTGACAGGGCGAAGAGAAATGCGACCGTGGAGGCCTCGAACCACTCTCCGAGCACGATCGCCCCGAGGACGGCGACGGTCATCAGCAGATTCATGTCGGGCCGCAGTCGCGTGGCCGCAAGCCAGGCCTTGCGGACCGTGAACCGCGCGCCACAGACGATCCCCAGGCCGTAGAGTGTCACCGCGAGCGCGGGAACCGCATGCGCCTGGCCGAGCCCTTCCCGCCCCAGCGCCTGCAGCGGACCCCCGGCGATCACGGAGTGCGTCACGAAGCCCGCGGCCGTGAACGCGCCGCTCAAAGCGGTGAACAGGTTCCGCTCGCGGCGATCGTCGTGCATCTGGAGACCACTGGTCGCTGCGGCTTCCTGGACGACCTCCGCACGCATGCCAGTGCGCGAAACGGCATCGAGCACTGCTTCGACGCGGGCGGAACCAGCCACCGTCATGGTCCCGCCGAGCAGGTCGAAGGACAGGAAGTCCTCGCCGCCGGCCACTGGGCCGACTTCGCGGCGGAGGACCGCCACTTCCTCCGCGCAGTCGAGACCATGGACGCGGACTCGCAGCGGACCACGGGTGATGGTCATCGGCCCATCCAACTCCGAGAGCTCGGCATCAGATCTCCACCTCCTTCTCGACGTCGCGATGAACCAGCCGATAGAGCACCGGCAGCACGAGTAGCGTGAGCAACGTCGAGGACACGATCCCGCCGATCACCACGGTGGCCAGGGGGCGTTGGACCTCGGCCCCGGTGCCGGTGGCGAGCGCCATGGGCACGAATCCCAGCGAAGCCACCAGCGCCGTCATGAGCACCGGCCGCAACCGCGTGGAACAACCTTCGAGCAACGCGGTCTCGAGCGGTCGGCCCTCGGCTCGCAGTTGCCGGATGAACGACAGCAGCATGACGCCGTTCAGCACCGCCACGCCCGAGAGCGCGATGAATCCAACCCCGGCGGTGATCGAGAACGCCAGGCCTCGCAACACCAGCGCAAGCACACCGCCCGTGAGCGCCATCGGCACACCGCTGAACACCAGCAGCGCGTCTTTCAGCGACCCGAACGCTCCGAACAGCAACAGGAAGATGAGCAGCAGCGCCACCGGCACCACGATGGTGAGTCGCGTGCGCGCGGCGATCATGTTCTCGAACTGCCCGCCCCAGACGAGCCAGTTCCCCGTGGCCAAGGTCACGTCCCGGGCCACCACCTGCTGCGCATCGTGCACGAATCCGCCGATGTCCCGCCCGCGCACGTTCGCC
>JANNKI010000336.1:0-2703 GCA_031396225.1 bacterium
GCGCAAGGAAATTCCCGCCGAACTGGTCGACGAGGCCAAGGAATGGCGCGAAAAGCTGGTCGAGGCCGCGGCCGAGGCGAACGAAGACCTGATGAACAAGTACCTCGAGTCGAACGAGCTTTCGATCGAGGAAATCAAGAAAGGCATTCGCAGCCGCACGATCAACAACGAGATCGTGCCGATGCTGTGCGGCACCGCGTTCAAGAACAAGGGCGTGCAGGCGATGCTGGACGCCGTGATCGACTACCTGCCCTCGCCGATCGACATCCCGCCCGTGAAAGGCGAGAACGAGAAGGGCGAGCCGGATTCGCGCAAGCCAGCCGACGACGAACCCTTCGCGGCACTCGCGTTCAAGATCATGACCGACCCGTTCGTCGGCCAGCTGTCGTTCATCCGCGTCTATTCCGGCGTGCTGAAGTCGGGCGATACGGTGCTGACCTCGGTGCGCGGCAAGAAGGAGCGCATCGGCCGCCTGCTGCAGATGCACGCCAACGAGCGCGCCGAAATAAAGGAAGTCTGCGCCGGCGACATCGCCGCGGTCGTCGGACTCAAGGACGTGATCACCGGCGAGACCATCTGCGACGTGAAGAAGTCGATCACGCTGGAGAAGATGGAGTTCCCGGACCCCGTGATTTCGCAGGCCGTGGAGCCGAAGACCAAGGTCGACCAGGAAAAGATGGGTGTGGCGCTGAGCCGCCTCGCGCAGGAAGACCCGTCGTTCCGCGTGCATACCGACGAGGAGTCGGGTCAGACCATCATCTCTGGCATGGGCGAGCTGCACCTGGAGATCATCGTCGACCGCATGAAGCGGGAGTTCGGCGTCGAGGCCTCGGTCGGCAAGCCCCAGGTGGCCTACCGCGAGACCTTCAAGAAGACGCTCGAGTCCGAGGGCAAGTTCATCAAGCAGTCGGGCGGCCGCGGCCAGTACGGCCACGTCTGGCTCAAGATCGAGCCCCAGCCGGGCAAGGGCTATGAGTTCGTTGACGCGATCAAGGGCGGCCGCGTGCCGCGCGAGTTCATCCCGGCGGTCAAGAAGGGCGTGGACGAGGCGCTGCTCGACGGCGTGCTCGCTGGCTACCCGGTGGTGGACGCGAAAGTGACGTTGTTCGACGGTTCCTACCACGACGTGGACTCGAATGAGAACGCGTTCAAGATGGCCGCGATCTTCGCGTTCAAGGACGGCATGCGCGCGGCGCAGCCCGTGCTGCTCGAGCCGATCATGGCCGTGGAAGTCGAGACGCCAGCCGATTTCGTGGGCAACGTGATCGGCGACCTGTCGTCGCGCCGCGGCGTGCTGCAGGGGCAGGAGGACATCGCCGGCAGCATGGCGATCAAGGCCGAGGTGCCGCTGGGCGAAATGTTCGGCTACTCGACCACGATGCGTTCGCTGTCGCAGGGCCGCGCCACCTACACGATGGAATTCAAGCACTACGCCGAGGCGCCGAGAAACGTCGCCGAGGCGGTGATCTCCGCGTAGACGAAGTAACAAAACCAGAAGACGACCGGAAAACATCATGGCAAAAGGAAAATTTGAGAGAACCAAGCCTCACTTGAACGTGGGGACGATCGGGCACGTGGATCATGGCAAGACGACGCTGACGGCGGCGATGACGCACATCCTGGCGAAGAAGTACGGGGGTGAGGCGAAGAACTACGACCAGATCGACGCGGCGCCGGAGGAGAAGGCGCGCGGGATCACGATCAACACGGCGCACGTGGAGTACCAGACGGACAAGCGGCACTACGCGCACGTGGACTGTCCGGGGCATGCGGACTACATCAAGAACATGATCACCGGGGCGGCGCAGATGGATGGGGCGATCCTGGTGGTGAGCGCGGCCGATGGGCCGATGCCGCAGACGCGCGAGCACATCCTGCTGGCCAGGCAGGTTGGGGTTCCGTACATCATTGTCTTCCTGAACAAGGCCGACATGGTGGACGACAAGGAGCTGTTGGAGCTGGTGGAGGTGGAGGTGCGCGAGTTGCTGTCCAAGTACGACTTCCCGGGGGACAAGACCCCGATCGTGATCGGCTCGGCGTTGAAGGCCCTGGAAGGGGAGGACACCGACATGGGGATCAAGTCGATCCTGAAGCTGGCCGATGCGCTCGATACGTACATTCCGCAGCCCAAGCGGGCGGTGGATGGGCCGTTCCTGATGCCGGTGGAGGACGTGTTCTCGATCTCGGGCCGTGGCACGGTGGTGACCGGGCGCGTTGAGCGCGGGATCATCAAGGTGGGCGAGGAGATCGAGATCGTGGGCCTGAAGCCGACGATCAAGACGGTGTGCACGGGCGTGGAGATGTTCAGGAAGCTGCTCGATGAGGGCCAGGCGGGGGACAACGTCGGGATTCTGCTGCGGGGCACCAAGCGGGAGGAAGTGGAGCGCGGTCAGGTACTTGCCAAGCCGGGCTCGATCACCCCGCACGCGAAGTTCGAGTGCGAGGTGTACATCCTGTCCAAGGAAGAGGGCGGGCGGCATACCCCGTTCTTCAACAACTACCGGCCGCAGTTCTACTTCCGCACCACCGATGTCACGGGGGCGGTGGAGTTGCCCACGGGCACCGAGATGGTGATGCCGGGGGACAACATCAAGATGGTGGTGACGCTGATCACCCCGATCGCGATGGAGCAGGGCCTGCGCTTTGCCATCCGCGAGGGCGGCAAGACCGTGGGCGCCGGCGTCGTCGCTAAAGTGATCGAGT
>JANNKI010000393.1:0-3541 GCA_031396225.1 bacterium
GCGGAAGCACGCGCAGCCCCCCGGTGGCCACGACCTCGCGTGACTCCGCCGCGACGGTGAACACGCGGAACGGAGCGTCGTCGTCTCGGCGTCGCGACTCCACGCCGGGTACCAGCCGAGTGCGCGAGAACACCTCGAACGGTCCGGCGAAGTCCAGCACCTCGACCCCGTCGAATACGAGGATGGCGGTATTCCAGGGACGCACGGTTCGGGCTAGAACGCCGCGAGCTCGCGGAGCGCGGCCACCAGCGTGGCCTTCTGCGGCAGGATCACGTCCTCGAGCTTGGGCGCGTAGGCGACCGGCGTGTCCAGCGCACCCACGCGGCGCACCGGCGCGTCCAGGTCCATGAAGCACTCGCTCGCCACCTTCGCCGCGACCTCGGCGCCGAAGCCGCAGAACAGCGTGTCCTCATGCGCGATCAAGACACGGCCGGTCTTCCGGACCGAGCGCGCGACGGACTCGAAGTCGAGCGGTTGCATGGTGCGCAGGTCCAACACCTCCACGTCGAGACCCTCGTCAGCCAGCTCCTGCGCCGCGAGGTAACCACGCTGCACGAGCGCGCCATACGTGACGAGCGTCACGTCCGTGCCCGGGCGCACGATCCGGGCTCGACCGAACGGCACCGTGTAGTCGGGGCCCGGGTAGGGCTCCTTGGCATACGGCTGGCGATACAGGTGCTTGTGCTCGAGGAACAGCACCGGGTCGTCCGAGCGCAACGCGGTGCGCAGAAGTCCCGCGGCGTCACTCGCGCAGCTGGGCAGTACGACGCGCAGCCCCGGGCAGTGCGCGAAGATGCTCTCGCCGCATTGGCTGTGGTACGGGGCGCCTCCGCCCAGGTAGCCGCCGTAGGCGGTACGGATCACCACCGGCGCGCTCCACGTGTTGTTCGAACGGTAGCGGAGGTAACACAGCTCGTCGCGGATCTGCATCATGGCCGGCCAGATGTAATCGAAGAACTGGATCTCCACAACGGGCTTCCACCCGAGCGTGGCCAGGCCTATGGCGCGGCCGACGATATTGGCCTCGGCGAGCGGCGAGTTGTAGACGCGCTTGCCTCCGAACTGCTTTTGCAGGCCCCAGGTGACGCCGAACACACCGCCCTTGCCCTTGAGGTCGTCGAGCAACTCCTCGTGCGAGGTGTCGGCCACGTCCTCGCCGAACATGATGATGCGCGGGTTGCGTTTCATCTCGTCACGCATGGTGAAGTTGAGGCTCTGGAGAATGGTCTCGCCCTGCGCGCCGGGCTCGGGCCGCGGCGTGGACACGAACCGGTCCGACGCGGGGTCCACGTCGGGCGAGAACACGAACGCGGTGGCGGTGTGCACCGCGGGCTGAGGCGACGTCTGCGCCTGGTCCGAGGCGCTGCGAATGCTCGCGAGCACGTCGGCGTGCAGCTTCTCGAGCTGGGCCTCGGTGAGGACGCCTTCCTTGACGAGAAAGCGCGCGAACGTTCGCAGGCAGTCCTGTTCGGCCTCGCTTGCGCGCAGGCTCGCCGGCTTGTACTTGCTCTCGTCGTCCGACATGGAGTGCGAGTAAGGCCGGGTGACCTTGGCGCGAACGAACGCCGGCCCCTTGCGTGAACGACACCACGCCACGGCCTCTCTCAACACCTGGTACGAGGCGATCGGGTCGTTGCCGTCCACCTCCTCGATCCAGAACAGGTTCGGGAAGTCCTTGACCAACCGCGCCACGTTGCCGCCCGCCGTCTGCACGTCCACGGGCACCGAGATGGCGTAGCCGTTGTCCTCGATCAAGAACAGCACCGGGAGCTTCAGGTTGCAGGCGGTGTTCAGCGCCTCCCAGAACTCGCCCTGGCTGGTGGTGCCGTCGCCGGCCGAGCAGTACACCACCTCGTCGCCCTTCACCTGGCCCCGGAGCTCGGCGTGATCGCCCTCGAGGTCCTTGTACTTGACCAGCGCCTCGGCGGCGCCCACGGCCTGGAGGAACTGGGTGCCGGTGGGGCTGGACTGCGACACGATGTTTAGCGCGCGATGGCCCCAGTGGCTCGGCATCTGTCGGCCGCCCGAGTTGGGGTCCTCGGCCGACGCCACAGACGACAGCAGCATTTCCTTCACGGTCATGCCCAGCTGCAGGCACAGCGCACGGTCGCGGTAATAGGGATAGAAGTAGTCGTAGCCGGGCTTCATGGCCCGGCCCGCCGCGGCCAGCACGGCCTCGTGGCCCGCTCCGGAGATCTGGAAGAACACCAGGTTCAGCTTCTTGAGCCGGATCTCCTCATCGTCCGTCCGACGCGACGTGAACATGGTGCGGTAGAGCGCGACGACGTCGTCGGGGCTCAGTCCGCCCCAACGGGCGGTCGTTGCGGCGGCAGGCTTGACGGAGGCCATGGCAGGGGATCTCCCGGGCGGACGGGCGGGGTTGGTTCCGCTCCTAATCTACTGGACCGTGCGAGCGGGCGGCAACCGCGCTTGGTGCGCGTCCGGGGCCGCCCGCGATACGCTAACGCCGCAGTCGCGCCAGGCTCGAGTCCAACCAGCGGCGGTCCTCGGCGTCGAGGACGCTGCGGTCCATCGCCTCGAGGAGCGCGCGGGCGCCCGCCGTGTCGCCCCGGCGCGCCAGTTCCATGGCGCGTTCGCCCTGCGCGCGCATGTCCATACGCCGTGCCATGCGACGGGCGTCCGCGCGGAATGCGTCGCGGCCCGAGGAGTCCGCCGCTCGCCGGAACGACGCGGCGGCCTCGGCGAAGCGTTGCGCGTTCGCGGCTTTCACGCCCGCGTTGTACTCGGCGACAGCGCGATTCTCGCGCCGCGTCTCGTCCTGTCGCTCGCGCGCCTGTGCGAACTGGTCCAAGTAGCGGTCGGCCTCGCGCGCGAGTTCGGGGTCGTCGGCCGCGCGCGCACGCGCCGTGCGAAGCCGCCTCTCGGCGCCCGCGGCGTCGCCCTGGGCGACGAGCAGGTTCGCGCTGCGCACGTCTCCGGCCAGCAGCGCCGTGCGCGCCGCGCGCCGCAATTCGGGGGCCACGCCGGGCGAGAAGCGCCGCTCGGCGATCCGCGCCGCCTCCGCTTCGCGACCGGTGAGCGCCGCCAGCGCCAGCAGGTCCAGCTGTACATCTGCCCGACCCGGCAACGCCTGAGCGGCACGCACGGCGAGCGCGTAGCCCGGTTCCGCGTCGTCGGCGTGCCACACCAACCACGAGCGCGCGAGCAGCGCCACGAGTTCGGGGTCGGTGGGCTCGGCGGCGCGAGCACGCTCGAGCGCGCGCCGCGAGAACAGCCCCACGTCGCGCCGCTCGTCCTGCGCCCGGCGCCGGCTCACGTCGAGCAGCAGCTGCGAGGCGAGCAGCCGCACGGCACTCGCCGACACCGTGGCCGGCGCGAGAGATCGCTCGAACCAGGTGCGGGCCTCGGCCCGGCGGCCGCGCTGGAGCTGGAGCCAGCCCATGCCGGCGCAAGCATCGGCATGTCGCGGATCGAGGGCGAGCGCTTCGCGCAGGTGCTCTTCGGCTTCCTCGCGCTGCGGTGTCGGGCGCGCGAGGAAGCCGATGCCGAGCGAGGCCAGGACGTCGGCGGGCGAGACGCG
>JANNKI010000417.1:0-2194 GCA_031396225.1 bacterium
CCGTCCTCCACCCCGCGCAGCCCTGAGGCCACGCCGGGGGCCCGAGCCACCGACGGTTGACCGGCCCCGAGCCTGTTGGTATCCTTGCTCTTCTTCGTCCCAGTGGGGCTGTAGCGCAGCTGGGAGCGCGCGTGAATGGCATTCACGAGGTCATGGGTTCGATCCCCATCAGCTCCACCAACTCCAGCAACAACTTAGCGGCGCGCCACTCGAAGCTCAAGCGCGCTGTGTCTACGCTGTGTCTATTCCGACGATGCGGCGCCCCGCCATACGGCTCAAGCTCGCGAACTTCTCAACCGCGCGCCGAGGGCGCTAAGCCGCCGCCGCCTCGAGGTCGGCTGGAGCGGCGCAATGAAGACGTTACGCCGTTGAATGCGATTCCCAGCATTCATCGAGTGCCGCGGTGTGACGCTCCGCTGGCTCACTACGTAACCGGCTCCCCCCCACTGCGCACTCGGAACGATTCGCCGAAGCCCAGAGTCCGGAATCGTGAGGGCGCAATCTCTGCTGCGCGGCACGCCTCGGCGAGCGCGAGAACCGGCTCATCGATCCCTTCGGTGGTGAGCTGGAACGTGCCAAAGTGCATGCCGATACTCTGCGAGGCCTCAAGATCGAGGTGCGCCTGCACGGCCTCGGCAGGGTTCATGTGCACGGCTTGCATGAACCAGCGCGGCTCGTAGGCGCCAATAGGCAGCAGCGCAACGTCGATGGGGCCGAGTCTCCGACGGATGTCGCCGAAGAAGCTACCGTAGGCGGTGTCTCCGGCAAAGAGGATCCGAGTGTCCCCCGTGCTTACCGTGAAGCCGCCCCACAGCGCTCGGTTGCGATCGAACGGCGTGCGCGAGGAAAAGTGCTGCGCCGGTGTCAGCGTGACCCGTAGGGAGCCGCGCGCCGTCTGCTGCCACCAATCGAGCTCCTCGACGTGGCGAATGCCCGCCGACCGCACCAACCGCCCGTTGCCGAGCGGCGTCACCACGAGCGGATCGTACCGCTCAGCGAGTCTCCGGAGCGTCCACCGATCGCAGTGATCGTAATGATTGTGGCTGAGCAACACCGTCGAGATCGGAGGCAGGTCCTCAAAGCGGACGCACGGCTCGCGGACCCGTCGCGGTCCCGCGAAGCTCAACGGGCTGGCACGCTGCGCGTACACCGGATCGGTCAACATGTTTCCGGCCGGCGTCTGGATCAGGAGCGTCGCGTGGCCGATAAACGTGATTACAGCGGCTGCATCCTCGAGCACCGCCGGCCGTTGGACTGTGACGTCGACATGCCTTGGCCACGGCGTTCGACGCTCAAGCAGCAATCGCGGAACCGCCGAGAGTGGCTGCGCCGGGGAGCCGGGCGGATTTCGGTAACGCCTTCCGTCGAAGTGATCGCGCTTCATTGGGGCCACCCGCTGGTCCGCGAGTCTGCTGCCGTCTCGATCAATAACGAGTTGGCCCTGACTCGGAGGCAGAGGACGTTACGAATATCGTCGCCGTGCGTGACGGGAACCTGGAGCTGGCTCGAAGGATCTTCGATTCTCCAGAAGCCGCAGAAATTGGGTTCGGTTACACGCAGGCCGGCAAGCGTGGGGTCCGGAGTGGGCACGTACATGTCGCGGCTCATCGTAGAAACCGTCGCGGGGTCGCCAGGGTTGCAGGAGCGAGGCGTTCGCCACGTTGAGGAGATGCAACTGGTCTCGGCAGGGATCGGGGCGCACAGGGTGAGCGACATCGCGGAGATCAGCGTGGGCGATGCTGCTGGATGAGCTTCCCGAACCGCCGCAGACCGATCGCGTCGGCAGCGGACGGCGACACGGCGTTCGCGAGCGTGAGCATCTTGAGCAGCCCCCCGCCCATGATGTGGGCCCGACGTCGCTGGCGGATGGTGGCGAGGATCTCGCGCGCGACCACGTCGGGCTCGCAGAGGGCGACGCCCATCTTGCGCCACATGTCGAAATATGCGGACTCTGACTCTGTGTTGGAGGGCACGGGCCCGAAGAACGAAAGCACCACGTCGGTCCCGGCCAGCTCGCGGTTGGCGCCTTGCACGTAGCTCGCCAGCGCACCGCGGGTCGCCGCGTAGGCGCTCATGAATGGCAGCGCCACCCGGCCGTCCATGGCGCCGCCGAGGTGGACGACCACTCCGCCGCCGGCTTGCTTGCGCAACCCCGGCAGGAATGCCTGGGTCACGAAGATGGGCCCCTTCACGT
>JANNKI010000424.1:0-3549 GCA_031396225.1 bacterium
CCGCACGCCGATCTCGCGCGTCCGGCCAAAGAATGAACTCTGCTCTCCTGGAGCGGCGCCTGGCTATCGCTCCCGGGGCGAGGCCTCGTGTGGCTGGATCGGTTGCAGCAGGTACCACGGGTTGTGCCAGTAAAGCGCCGCCCGGCACTCCTGGCAGTAGGCCACCTCCGTCCAGCGCTCGACCCCGATCACGCAGCCCATGGAGCGCGCCACGCTTGCATTGGGGAACTGCTTCGGCTCGTCGCCGCCCGCCGGGCGGAAGGAGCTGAAGCCGTAGTGGATGGGCACGACGTCGAGCCGCAATCGCCGCTTCGGATGGACCTGGCATGCGCTTCCGACCCTTGCCCGCTCCTCCGGGTTCGGGAGGATGCAACCCGGGTCCGACTTGTCGAGCTTCGGGCAGGGGATCGCGGAGCAGGGCAGATCGACGTCGATCGACTCCACGGCTCCCGCCCTCACGGAGACGGGCAGCTCGACCGGGCCGCAGTAGTCCCCGCGCACCAGGAGCGTATGGCGTCCAGCGGGCACCCCGGAGAGCAGGAACGTCCCGTCCGACTCTACCCTCGCGTCGCCGATCCTCCGACCATTCTGGATCAGCAGCACGGTCGCGTGTCGTCCTTCTCGAACGAGGACGTGTCCCTGCAGGGTCCCCAGGCTGTCCGAGCCCGCGTCTCGCCCGGGCGAGGCGCTGGCGAGCGAGGCGCCGAGGAGGCACACGCACGCGCCGCGGATGAGGCTTGCGAGACGACCTTGGCCAGTGCTCCGAGCCACCTGGGACTCCTGTCGTTCGGGCCGGCGATCGGGAGCCGAGCTCTCCTCGGTCCGTGCGCGAACCGTCCCTGCCCTGCACTACGCCGGAGCCTACGCCTTCATTCCCTCGGATGTTTCAGCTCCAGGTCCAAATGCCAGCAGTAGCCCAGTCCCGCTTGCGCACCCTCATCCAGCTCGCCGAAGCGCGTGCTTCTGACCTGCTCCCCAACGCTGGCGCAGTCGTAGTCAGCATCTCGCCGCACCATCTCGTCGCTGATGCGCGCATAGCGCTGCGTCGTCACGATGGACGAGTGGCCGAGCTGCCGACCGAGTCCTCGCATCGGTGAGGTGCATCACAGCCACCATGGAGCGCGGCCAGCAGCGCAGGCCGACTCGCACTCCACGCCGCTGCCCGGACGCTGTAGTCTCCCGCCCATGCGTCTTTCCACCATCGCGTGCTGCACGTTGCTGCTCCTCGCGGGCGTGAGCCATGCCGCCCCGGCCGCTCCGGCTCTGCCAGCTCGGGGCCAGCCGCTCGGTACTTGGCGCGGAAGCGCTGTGCTCGCGGGAGCAAGCCTGGACCTGAGCGTGCGTATCTTCCGCGAGCAGGGGGTGCTCCGGGCCACGATGAGCAGTCCCGACCTACTCTTGCTCGAGCAGCCGCTAAAGGGTGTCGAGCATGCCGGGCGCCACGTGCGCTTCGCCACTCCGGACGAAGACCCACTGCGCTTCAAGGGCATCCTCCTGGGCGACTCGATCCACGGAAGCGCGCTCGTGCCGGCCGTGCCCGGCGTAGTCTCGGCCGACCGCGAGTCGCCTTCCCTGCACTTTGCGCTTGGGCGCGCGCGAGCGGCGCCCGCGCCGCCCTACGCGACGCGCGAGGTCCGGATCTCGAACGGGCCGGTCCGGCTCGCGGCGACGCTCTACATGCCGGCGGGGGCGGGCCGCCATCCTGGCGTGGTGTTGCTCCAGGGCTCGTCGTCGAACCTGCGCCGCGAGTACACCTTCTACGCCGATCACTTCGCGCGCGCCGGGCTCGCGGTGCTCGCTTTCGACAAGCGCGGCAAGGGCGGTTCCACGGGCGACTACGCCGCGGCGACGTACGAGCAACTCGCCTCCGACGCGGCTGCGGCCGTCGAACTCTTGCGCGAGCAGCGAGGCGTGGATTCCACTCGCGTCGGCGTCTGGGGCCTGAGCCAGGGGGCGTACCTCGCACCCTTGGTCGCCGCGCAGGTGCCGGGGCTTCGGTTTCTGGTCGGCGTGTCGGCGCCTGGCCTGCCGATCGGGGAGAGCGTGGCCTACCAGGACAGCATGCGGCTCGCAGCCGCGGGCTTCGATGCCGCGGACATCCGGCGGACAGTATCGCTCGACCGCCGGTTGAACGCGTGGCTGCGCGACGGTCGCGACCGGGCGGAGCTCTCGGCGCTGCTCACCGAAGCGGCCAACACGCCTTGGCGCCGGGCGAGTTCACTTCCGACGCGGATTCCCCAGGGTGCCGCGCTCGACGGCTGGTACTGGCGCGGCCGCATGCAGGACCCCGCGCCGGCATGGCGCGCGGTGCAGGTGCCCGTGCTCGTCGTCTACGGCGCGGCGGACGAGTTGCTCCCGGCGAAGGCGAACGCGAAGGCGGTCAAGCACGCGCTGAAACGCGGAGGGAACCGCGACGTCACCGTTCGAACATACCCGGCCGCGAACCACGTCATCCGCACGCTGCCCCGCGTGGCGGGCGGCAAGTGGGACTGGCCGCGGGCCGCTCCCGGGTACATGGGCCACGTGACGAGCTGGATCCTGGAGCACGTCCGATAGGCGGCGCCGATACGCGGGCAATGGACGGCCATTTCAAGATCCAGGGAACAAGTTACAAGCTGCCCGCCTTAAGCCGGTGCCAACTCCCGCTCCAACCCTCTGGCGCTGTGGGGACTCCTCCCACCGTTGCGCCCCGGCACAACGATTGCGTCGTCGAGTGCGCGGCCCCACGCCGGGGGCCACGATCCTCTCCTCGGAAACGAGCGCGAGGGCACTATTGGATCCAATGCCCGTCGAAACCCAATCCCGAAGAGGGCCAATGAATTCTCAGAAGAGTTGGACTCGAGTTCTGGTGAGCGCGTTCTCGTCTTTCGTCGCGACAGGAATCGCTGTCGCCCAGGACAGCACCGCCACGCCGATGACGACCACCACCACCACCACCCACCATATGTGGTACGGAAACTGGTGGGTCTGGGCTCTCGGCATCGGAGTCTTCCTGATCGTGGTAATCGCATTGACCACTCGCGGGAGATCCAGCAGCGCGTGACGCCTGACGTCCGCTGGGCGAATCCCGCCTCGCGGGGCCGCTGGTGCCGGCCCTGCGATGCGGACGCACCGCTATCGAACGACGACGAACTTCCGGGACGCTGACTTTTCGCCTTGCCGAACCGCGACCATGTAGAGCCCCGGCGCGGGCGGCGCCATGAGCTGCACGACCGCCTCGTGGCCACCGGCATTCGCCACGCGTGCGACAGTACGGCCGAGGCGGCGGCCCTGGATGTCCAGCACGTCGATCGTGAGTTCCCCCGGGCCCGGCAGTGTATATGCGATCGCCACTCGGTCAGGCCCGACGAGGCGGCAGCTCGACAGCGCCATCCCGAACTCGGCCGAAACGCGCGGCTCCTCGGAGGCCAGCGTGGTCGCGGCCGTCGCGGCGACCGGTGCTGCGCCGAGATCGCTGAGGAACCACACAGCCGGCGTGCCCCAGGCGAACAGCGGCTCCCGTAAGGTTTCACTACCGCCGTAAAGCACGAATTGGCCGCGCGCCGCGTC
>JANNKI010000486.1:0-3124 GCA_031396225.1 bacterium
AGGAGAGAGCGACGCTCCGACGCATTGAAGAATGCACTGGGGCGAAAGAACTTTCGCACGAGTCTCGCGGGCAACTGATCCACAGGCACCACGACCTCGCGCCGGTCGAGCCGGCCGCGTTCGCGTTGCCACACGCGCGCGACCACGTCGCGCTGTCCGTCCACCTCGGCCAGGCTCGGATGCCAATCCCCCTGGTAGGCGCGAAGATAGGCGAGCAACGCGTCGATGATGCCTTCGACCTCGCCCGCGGCGGACAGCTGGTCGCAGACGTCCCTGAGCTGGATCTTCGCCATGGTGCGATCCCCCGATGCTGGTGCGCGAGACGGAAAGTCCGCTGAGGCAGGGCAATGCCCGTGCCCGGCTCAACATTGCGTCCTGCCCGGCTCGCGCGTCCCGCCCGGTCGGCTGCGGCCCGCTGGTAAAACTTCTACAGTGGTCGGGTCCGCGTGGTTCCCATCCGCCCGCAAGGAGCGCGTCATGCCTCGCCTGATCGCCGATCGCCCTGTGCTTCACATGACCTCGGAACTGGGCCGTGTCATGGCCGCGGCGCGCTCGCGCGAGCAGGCCGGCGAGCGCGTGCTGCACCTGGAGCGCGGCGAACCCGACTTCGACACGCCGCCGCACATCGTGGAAGCACTGGCGAAGGCCGCGCGCGACGGTCACACGCACTATCCCGATGCGCGCGGCGAACGGTCGCTGCGCGAAGCACTGATGGAGAAGCTCGCGCGCGAGAATGGCATCCACACGCACGTGGACGACCTCGTGGTGACCGCGGGCGGCACGCACGGGCTCTACCTGGCGCTCCAGTGCCTGCTCTCGGCCGGTGACGAGGTGCTGGTGCTCTCGCCGCACTGGATGGCGTTGCCCAAGCTGGTGGGCTTCGCGGCCGGCGCGAGCTATCGCACGCTGCCCGTGTACCTGGAGCTCCAGGCCGACGCGTGGACGCCGGCCGAGTTCGCGGACCGACTACGCGCCGCGCTCAAGCCCACGACCCGCGGGGTCTACTTGAACACGCCCAACAATCCGACCGGCGTGGTGGTGTCGCGCGAGCATCTGGCGGCACTCGCCGAGGTGGCCATCGAGCGCGACCTGTGGGTGCTCTCGGACGAGGCCTACGAGCACCTCACCTATGACGGTGCCAGGCACGTGTCGGTGGCTTCCCTGCCGGGCATGGCCGAACGCACGGTGTCCGTCTTCACGTTCTCCAAGACCTACGCCATGACCGGCTGGCGTGTCGGCTACGTGGCATCGCCGGAGGCGATGCGTCAGGTCATGGCCCCGCTGCTCGCGTTCTACACAACGCACGGCGTGTTCCCCGCGGCGCAGCTCGCCGCGCGCGAGGCGGTGACCGGGCCTCAGGATGCGGTGGCTCGCATGCGCGCCGCCTACGACGAGCGCCGCCGATTGCTGCTGGACGGACTCGCGGGCGGCACGGCCGTGTACGCGCCCGTGCCGAAGGGCGCCTTTTACGCGTTCGCGAACGTCTCGGTCGCGCGCGCGGGGCGCGACCCGTGGACGATGATCGACGAGTGGCTGGGGTTCGGGGTGGCGGTGTTGCCCGGGATCGCGTTCGGGCCGGAGTATTCCGACTGGGTGCGGCTGTCGCTGGCCACGCGCGCCGAGGACGTGGCCGAGGCCGCGCGGCGCATCGCGCAGCACGCGGGCGCGGGAGCGCGGGCGTGAGTGGCGCGCCGGGCGGCGGCTGGTGCCCGGAGTGCGGCGAGCACTACGGCGCGGAGACCGTGGCGTGCCCGGATTGTCGCGTGATGCTCGGCGACGCGCCCCTGGCGGAGCCCGGCGCGCCGGTGGTGGTGCACCGCGTGCCCGACGCGGCCGCGGGTGCGCTCCTGGCGGGCGTGCTCGAACATCACGGGGTGCGCGCCTACCTGCGCAGCACCACGCTGCCCGGCTACGGCGACGTGCGCCGCGACTGGGGCACGACCGCGTGGGGCGAGCTCATGGTGGCGCCGCGCGATGCCGACGAGGCGCGCGAGTTGATCGCCGACTACCTGGCCGGCCTGGAGCGCGGCGGCAGCGTGCGCGACGAGGACGTCGAAGGGGGAGGGGAGGACTGAGCCAGCGGTCGCGTGGCGTGGCGTCGCGCGGCCTGCCCTGAGCGTTCGAGGCGCCGCGGGCTACTCCTCGTCGTCCAGCACGACGCCCTGCGAAGTCGAAGCATTGCCGTCGACCTCGTCGCCATCCGCGTCGATCTCCTCGAGCAGGAAGTTGCCGTTCATGTTCTGCGGCAGGATCACGCGGGAGAGCGCGCAGGCGAACACCTCGTCCATGGTCTCCACGGCGATCAACTCGAGCTTGTCGCGCACGTCGAGCGGGATGTCGTCCACGTCCTTCAGGTTGCCGGCCGGGAACATGAGCGCGCGGAACCCCGCGCGGTAGGCCGCGAGCGACTTCTCGCGCATGCCGCCCACGGGCAGCACCTTGCCGCGCAGGCTCACCTCGCCGGTCATGGCGATATCGTGGTGGATGGCGCGGTCCGACAGCACCGAGGCCACGACCAACCCCACCGTGATGCCGGCCGACGGGCCGTCCTTGGGCACGCCCGCGGCCGGGAAGTGCACGTGGATGTCGAAGCGGCCGAACGCGTCGGAGGGAATGTCGAGCGCCGCGGCGCGCGATCGCACGTAGGAGTGCGCCGCCTGCACCGACTCCTTCATGACGTCGCCCAGTTGCCCGGTCAGTACCACGCGGCCCGAGCCCGGCATCTTGATGGCTTCCACCACCAGCACCTCGCCGCCCGCTGCCGTCCAGGCGAGGCCCATGGCCACGCCGACCTCGTCCTCCTTGCCGGCCATCTCGGGCTGGTACATGCGGTGGCCGAGGTAGCCCTCGAGCTGCTCCGGACGCACCGTGTGACGACTCGGATCGCCCGTGGCGCGCGCGCGCGCCACCCTGCGGCAGATGGTGGCGATCTGGCGCGCCAGCGCGCGTACGCCCGCCTCGAGCGTGTAGTGGCGCACGAGCGCGCGCACGGTCTCGTCGGACATGGTCAGGTCGCGGCCGGTGAGCCCGTGCTCGATGAGCTGGCGCGGCAGCAGGAAGCGGCGCGCGATCTCGAGCTTCTCGTCCTCGGACTAGCCCGGCACCTCGATGACCTCGATACGCT